>JACDAM010000242.1 GCA_013695435.1 Burkholderiales bacterium
ATCACACAGATCGTTTTGCGCTTTGCGCCGGAGTGAAACGTCAGCAGGGAATGCGCGTTGACGTTCATTTCGTTGAGTGCACGGACTTACAGCGGATTCTTTGCTGCGCCCGGAACGACAACGCGAAGCTGCGCGACCCGCCGGGATGGCCTTTCACGAACCGCCTAGCAGACTGTTGAAATTCGACCGCAACGAGTGACGCGATCATGTTTTTCGAGCCATTGCGATGCGCTCTCGGCCGATTGACCGAATCGAGCCTTCGGATCAGCGCGAGACGCCGCTTTAGCACTGCTTTGCGCACTCATCGCATAGCCCCTTGCGGCACCGCGCTCAGCATTCGAGCCGTTCGCACGAGTTGGATGCCGTCATTGTGAGCTTGAAGTGCTGATCGACCCGCCGAATGCCCCGGTAGACGGTCTGGCGGATGCGCCCCACCGTCTTGCCCCAGCCGAAGTGCTCCTCGATGCGCTTACGCTTGATCTGGCTCGGCGCATAGCCCTCGTGCCGCATCGTCCGGCCGTCGATGGCGCTGCCGCCGATCCGGGTGTCGTTGCTCGCCACGTGCGGGGTGACGCCACGGCCACGGCAAGCAGTGACGAAGTCGCGCGTGTCGTAGGCGCGGTCGGCGCCCACCGTTCTGGGTTTCGACGAAGGCTTCGCATCGAGCATCGCAAGCGCCGCCGCGCGCTCGCCGAATCCATCAGCGTGCGTGACCACAGCACCCACCACGAGCCCCGAGCGGTTCTCCATCGGCACGTGGCCCTGGTAGGCCAGGATCGCTGCCGTGTTGTGGCTCTTGCGGAACTGCCGCGCATCCGCATCCGTCGTGCTCCTGTGCGTCTCATTGCCGCGCCGCTTGCCCTTCTGTGTCGGCCTGTGCGTTGCGCCCCGGTCTGCTGGGGGTCTGGTCGTCACTGCCGTCCTTCGGCTTGAAGCTCTTGTGACTCGTCCACGCCTGGATCAGCGTGCCATCGACCGAGAAGTGCTCCTTCGAGAGCAGTCCGGCGGCGTCGGCCAACGTCATGACTTCGGTGAAGAAGGCTTCGACCACTTCATGCTCGAGCAGTCGGTCGCGGTTCTTGGAAAACACCCAGTGATCCCACACCGGATCGTCGATCGCCAGCCCCACAAACCAGCGAAACAGCAGATTGTAGCGAATCTGCTCCATCAACTGGCGTTCGCTCCTGACCGAGTAGAACACCTGCAGCAGGAGCGCGCGCATCAGCTTCTCGGGGGCGATCGAGGCGCGCCCAGTGTCGGCGTAGAGCGCATTGAACAGACCATTGAGTCGGGCAAGGCTCTGGTTGACCAGCGATTGGATCGAGCGAAGCGGGTGGTCCGAGGGGACGAAGTCTTCGAGCTTCGAGAACGTGAACAGCGCCTCTTGCATCCCATCGGTTCCGCGCATCCTCCAACCTCACAGGAGCTAAATCATGACGAGATTATCGCTTGCGGCGGCGCGCGGAGATACAGTTTGTGCAGGGGAATTTCAACAGCCTGTTAAGCCGCTGGTCTTGCGTGTATGGGTACGATGTCAGCGCCCTTGGCCAGCGCGTCTAAATGGTCGGCCCATGCCTGCATCATCTGCCGACGCTCACCCAGATACTGTGCGCGGTTATAGCTTTTGCGCGAGATGTCGCGTTCTGCGTGCGCCAGTTGCCGCTCGATAATGTCCGGCCTGAATCCCATTTCGTTCAGCATCGTTGACGCCGTTGCCCGGAAACCATGTGCCGAGAATCCGATCGTGTCTTTACCGTTGAAACTCATCCGCTCCAGTGCGCGGTTCAACGTCGTGTTTGTCATGCATGTGGCGGGCCGGCGGTAATTCGGAAACAACCAACGTTGCCCTCCGGTGAGGGTATGGAGCTCCCGAAGCAATCCGAGTGCCTCCGTGCTCAGCGGCACAATATGCTCGTCGCCCATCTTCATGCGCTCCGCAGGGATGCGCCACTCGGCGCGATCGAGATCGAACTCCGCCCACTCGGCGGCGCGTAACTCCCCCGGCCGTACAAACGTCAGCAGCAGCAGCTTCAGCGCGATGGTCGTAGTGCGGAACGCCTGTGTGTTGTCCAACGTCTTCAGAAAGCGCGGAATGTCGGCGCGGGAGAGCGGCTTGTGATGCTGTACCTTGGGCTTGCTGAGTGCGCCCTTAAGGGCAGCCACTGGGTCGGCTTCGGCGCGCAAGGTGGCAACCGCGTAACGAAATACCGCCGAACACCATTGCCGGAGCAGGGCGGCGACGCTAGGCGCGCGCTTTTCCACTCTCTGAAGGATTTCCAGCATTTTGGCAGCGTTGACCTGCCGAATCGGCAGCGAGCCGGCGTATGGGTACACATCGGCCTGCATGAACGATTCGACCTGGCGCAAATAATAGGCAGACCAGTTGCCCCGCTGCTGAGCGATCCATTCTCGTGAGATTGCTTCGAAAGTATTGGCGTTCTCGCTGACTCGCGCTGCCTGCTGGGCTTGCCGATTGTGGGATGGGTGTATGCCCTGCTTAACGAGCGCCCTCGCCCTATCGCGCTCTGTACGGGCTTCCATCAATGTCAGGCATGCACCAGCCATGCGCTTGCTGGCTTGTACTTTCGTTTCGCCAGCCTTGGCCTGAGTATATTCGCCGAGCGCGAAGACGTTCTCCTTGCCGCCGATACGGTACCGGTACCGCCAGAGCTTAGAGCCGCTTGGTCTGACTTCAAGGTAAAGGCCGCCCGCGTCTGTCAGCTTGCGGGAAGAAGCGCCGGGCTTGGCGGTGCGGATGCGGGTATCAGTTAGCGGCATTTGCGCGGGTACGTCGTTTTTATACCCTCAACGATACCCGCTATTCTGCTGGATTACAATAGATCGCTTTGGACGTTCTAGTTATGAACTGACGTTTTTACGAGGAGTAAAGGCGAGGGTATCAGACAACCGGGGATGCTATGGGACGCCGATGCTAGTTGTCGATCATCAGCAGCATGATTTCCTCACGCGTCGTCGAGACCAGCGGCGGCGCGCTCCGCTGCCTGCAGTACCGCGCGCGCTTTATTCTGCGTTTCCAGCCATTCATGTTCGGGGATCGAATCGGCGACGATGCCGGCGGCGGCCTGAGCGTTCAGCACCCCATCCTTGATCACGGCAGTGCGTATCGCGATCGCCAGATCCATATTCCCGTTGAAGCCCAGGTAACCGACGGCGCCAGCGTAAATGCCGCGTTTCGATGGCTCGAGTTCGGCGATGATTTCCATGGCGCGGACTTTCGGCGTGCCGGTCACAGTGCCGGCCGGAAAGGTCGCGCGCAGCAAGCCCAGCGGCGTGATGCCGGATTTGATCCGCCCTTCGACATTCGACACGATATGCATGACGTGCGAGTAGCGTTCGACAGTCATGTTTTCGGTGACCTTGACGCTGCCTGTCACGGCGACGCGGCCGACATCGTTGCGGCCCAGATCGATCAGCATCAGGTGCTCGGCACGCTCCTTCGGGTCGGCTAGCAGCTCCTGTTCGAGCGCGCGATCTTCTTCCGGCGTTTTGCCGCGGCGCCGGGTGCCGGCAATCGGACGCAAGGTGATTTTGTCGCGCTCCTGCCGGACCAGGATTTCGGGCGACGCGCCGACGACGTGATACTTGCCGAAGTCGAAGTAATACATATAAGGCGACGGGTTCAGCCCGCGCAACGCGCGATACAGATTGATCGGCGGCGCAGCGAACGGCACGGTGATGCGCTGCGAAATCTGCACCTGCATGATATCGCCGTCGACAATGTACCGTTTGGAACGCGCGACGGCGTCGAGAAAAGCGGCCTTGCCTATTTCGGAAACAGCTTCGCCGAGCGGCTCACGCGGCCCCGCCGCCGGCAACCGCACAGGTTCGCGCAAGCACGCGGTCAATTGATCGAGCCGTTGTTGCGCGGCCTCGTAGGCGCCGGAAGCGGCGGGATCGGCGTAGGCAATCAGATAGAGTTTGCCGCTCAGATTATCGACGACGGCCAATTCATCCGACAGCATCAGGACGATATCCGGCGTCGCCAGCGCATCGGCCTTGGCAGCGGCTTTCGTGATGTTCGCGAGCCGGGCTTCGATATAGCGCACGCAGTCGTAGCCGAAGTAGCCGACCAGGCCGCCGACGAACCGCAAGTCGTGCGCGACCGGCGCCGCCTTGTAGCGCGCCTGAAATGTCTCGATAAAACCGAGCGGATCCGCGGTTTCGATTTGCTCGGTCATCGTGTCGCCGGTTTCAACCCGCACAGTCTCCGCGGTAACGCTCAATCTGACCTTAGCCGGCAGACCGACGATCGAATAGCGGCCGAAACGCTCGCCTCCGACCACGGATTCGAGCAAATACGAGTAAGGCTGATTCGCCAGCTTCAGGTAAACCGACAGCGGCGTATCGAGATCGGCAAACGTCACCCGCACCAGCGGAATGCGATTGAAGCCTTGCGCGGCGAGACGTTTGAATTCCGCTTCGCTCATGTCCGCGGGCAGCGGATCATGCTGCCTTGACGATCAACGGCAGCGCATCCGTGAGACTTGCGATGACTGCATCGGGCGCCAGCGCGCGGACATCATTGCCCCCGTTGTAGCCGTACGGAACGCAGAAAACCGGACAGCCCGCGGCGCGCGCGGCCAGCGTGTCGTTGGCGGAATCGCCGATCAGCAGAAAGTTGTTTGCCGGGACGCCGAGCTTTTCACACGAGTACTGCAAAGGCATGGGATCGGGTTTTTTGCGCGGCAAGGTATCGCCGCTGACGACAAACTCGAAGAACGGCAAAAGGCCGGTATCTCGCAACAGCGGCACCGAAAACGTGCTCGCCTTGTTCGTCAGACAGGTGAGCCGAAAGCCCTGCGCATGCATTGCGCGCAGGCCTTCGACCACTCCCGGATAAGGTTGCGTCGTCAAACTCAGCGCCTGCGCGTAATGCTTCTCGAATACCGGCAGCGCGCGCAGAAACAGTTCGTCGTCCGGCTCGCTTTCCATGCCGCCGGTCAAGGTGCGTTTGACGAAGCGGACGATGCCGTTGCCGACATAATCCTTGATGATCTCGACAGCGATGGGCGGACGGCCGATTTCCTTCAGCATGCGATTGGCGGCAACCGCAAGATCTGGAGCGGTCTCGAGCAAAGTACCGTCGAGATCGATCGAAATGGCGAGGATCGGCAGCGGAAAGCGCGCGCGCGCCGGCAGCGGTTGCGTCAAAGGCAGCGTTTGCGTCATGGGCATCGGAAAGGAAAGTGCGGAAGAAGCGGGGGAGGAGGCAAGTTAGCCGGCGACGCGGCTTAATTCACCGCGCATCGCGCTGATCGCCGCCGCGTAGTTTTTCGTGCCGTAAATCGCCGAGCCGGCAACGAAAGTATCGGCGCCGGCGCGCGCAATATCGGCGATGTTTTCGATTTTGACGCCGCCATCCACCTCCAGCCAGATGTCGCGCCCGCTGGCGGCGATACGCTCGCGCACGGCGCGCAGCTTTGCCAGCGATTGCGGAATGAATTGCTGGCCGCCGAAGCCGGGGTTTACCGACATGATCAATATCAGATCGAGCTTGTCGAGGACGTGGTCGAGAATGTAGAGCGGGGTCGCGGGATTGAACACGAGCCCCGCCTTGCAGCCGTTTTCCTTAATCAGCGCCAGTGTCCGATCGATGTGTTCGCTCGCTTCCGGATGAAACGAAATGATGTTGGCGCCGGCGCGTGCGAAATCAGGGATGATGCGATCGACCGGTTTCACCATCAGATGCACGTCGATCGGCGCATCTGTCAGCGGCCGAACCGCCGCGCAGACCAGCGGACCTATGGTCAGGTTCGGCACGTAATGATTGTCCATCACGTCGAAATGAATGATGTCGGCGCCGGCAGCGATCACATCGGTCACCTCCGCGCCCAGCCGGGCAAAATTCGCGGATAGAATGCTCGGCGCGATTCGATACATAGACAGCTCGCAGGGCAAATCGGGAAGCCGGCATTCTAGCGTATTTGCGCCGGACTAAGCTCGTGAACCTGGACCGAAGAGATCAACGATGCGCGCGCAGACTTGTCATGCCAAAAAAAATAGTGTGCAATACCCCATGCCTGCCGAATCGAAACAAAGCGAAGCAAAATACGACATTACCGTTGCTACGCGCACCAACTATGTCGCCGAGCAGTCCGACGTCGAGAACGGGCGGTATGTGTTCACCTATACGATTACGATCACCAATACCGGGACGGTCGGCGCGCAGTTGATCAGCCGCCACTGGATCATCACCGATGCCGCGAACCAGGTTCAGCAGGTTCGCGGTCTGGGCGTGGTCGGTGAACAACCGTATCTGAATCCCGCCGAGAGTTTCGAATATACCAGCGGCACCGCGATCGCAACGCCGGTCGGAACCATGCGCGGCAGTTATCAGATGGTCGCCGAGGACGGCAAGAGCTTCGATGCGCCGATTCCCGAATTTACGCTCAATATGCCCCGCGTGCTGCATTAAGCGGGCCGAGAGCATGAACGGGCGTTGCGGGCATGTCGCTTGAATCGAGCTACACGCTGCTAGCCCCGATGTACGATTTCGTCATCGAACGTCCGTTTCGGAAAATCCGCGCCGATAGTCTCAGTCGCCTGCCGGCAGAGCCTTCGACTGTTCTGGTCAATGGCATCGGCACCGGGCTCGATCTGCCGCATCTGCCTACGCGCCATCGCTATATCGGACTCGATCTGACCGCGGCCATGCTGAAGCGCGCCCGGCCGCGCACGCGAGGTATCGCCATGAATCTCGTTCAAGGTACCAGCCTCGCGCTGCCGTTTGCGGATGACGCCTTCGACCATGCTGTCCTGCATTTGATCCTCGCCATTGTGCCCGACCCGGCGGGCTGCCTGCGTGAAGCGGCGCGGGTCGTGAAGCCGAAAGGTTCGGTGCTTATCGTCGATAAATTTTTGCGTAAAGGCCAATGGGCGCCGCTGCGGCGCGCACTGAACCCGCTGGTTTCGCGTCTCGTAACTCGCGTCGATGTGGTTTTTGAACAGGTGCTGGCGAAGCAGCCGAATCTGCGTCTGGTCGATGATCGCCCGGTATTGTTCAACGGCTGGATCAGAAGCATCCGGCTCATCAAGAATGCATGATCTGCGTGCGACAGATTCATTCTTCCGCGTCTTTATCATCGCGAGGTTTTCGCGGCAAGGTCCACCAGACGATCAGAATCAGCAGCGCGAGTGCGACACCCGCTTCGAGCAGCAACCAAGTCATATCCAACTCCGCGAATGTTTCGATGCCGACTGTACTGAATAGGAACCGCCAAATCAAAAAACTCGCCGCCGCGGCTTTGACCGTGCTGATCGCCGCGTGTGCCGGGCGCGAGCCGCCATCCGCGCCGCCGGCCCCGACTGACGCCAAAGCGCCAGCCGAAACTGCGCAGCCGCCGGTTGCGCCGCCGATGCCCATGCTGCTGCCGGCTAGCTGGGATGCGATTCCGGATTGGCAGAGCAACGATCCAGTCCCGGCCTGGAACGCATTTCTCGCGAGTTGCGAAAAGCTCGGCGGCAAGCCGCTGTGGCAGCCGGTTTGCAGTCAGGCAGCCATGCTGAAAAGTGCGGCGCCCGCTGATCCAGCCACCTTGCGGAATTTCTTTCAGACCTACTTCACACCGCATGCCGTCCTTAACGCAGATGGCAGCGATGAAGGCCTTATCACCGGATACTACGAGCCCCTGTTGCAGGGCAGCAAAAAGAAAAGCACACGCTTTCGTTACCCCGTCTATGGCGTACCCGATGATTTGCTGACCATCGATCTGGCCGAGCTTTATCCTGAACTGAAGGGCATGCGCCTGCGCGGCCGCGTCGAAGGCAAACGCGTCGTGCCGTATCACAGCCGGGCCGCGATCGAGCAAAACGGCAGCTCGCTGGCCGCCCGTGAAATCGTCTGGGTCGATGACCCGGTCGAGTTGTTCTTCCTGCAAATCCAGGGCTCAGGGCGCGTCAAGCTCGAAGACGGCGAATTGCTCAAAATCGGTTACGCCGACCAGAATGGCTATCCGTACAGATCGATCGGCAAATTACTCGTCGAGCGCGGCGAGATGACGCTCGAGCAAGCGTCCATGCAAAGCATCAAGGCGTGGGCTAAACAAAATCCGGAAAAGCTTCCTGAGTTGTTGAACCAGAATGCGAGCTACGTCTTTTTCCGCGAATTACCGAACAACTTGTCGGGCCCGATCGGCTCGCTCGGCGTGCCGTTGACAGCCGGGCGCAGTCTGGCGATCGACCCGCGCGTGATCCCGCAAGGCGCGCCCATTTTTCTTGCGACGACCTGGCCCGATTCGAGTCGCGCGCTGAACCGGCTCATGGTAGCCCAGGATACCGGCGGCGCGATCCGTGGCGCCGTGCGCGCCGACCTGTTCTGGGGATTCGGCGATGCGGCCGGAGCGCTGGCCGGCAAAATGAAGCAGGCCGGCAAGCTGTGGGTGCTGCTGCCTAACTCGCCGGAAACCTGAGGCGCCGGGAAACCTGAGCCTCGGGCCGTCAACGGCGCCTGCTGGGTAATCGTTTATTTCGCCGCGTGCGCGGCGTCGAGCAATTTCTCTATCTGCTCCCCCGGAACAGCGCCTGGAACGCGCTGGCCATCGGCGAAGATCAAGGTCGGCGTGCCATTGATTTTGAGCTTCTGCCCGAACTGCGCGATCTCGGCCAGCGGTGTTTTGCACGTTTTATCGGCCGCGGGGGCGATTCCTCGCAGCATCAGATCGTCCCACGCTTTAACGCGGTCAGCCGAACACCAAACCGCCGCGGCTTTCTCGTCGGCATTCGGATGCAGGCTTTCGATCGGATACAAAAAAGTATAGATCGTCACGTCTTTGAGTTTGGCGAGGTCTTTCTCGACCTTCTTGCAATATGGGCAGTCGGGATCGGAAAAAACCGCCAACTTGCGTTTGCCGTTTCCCCTGACGTTCTTGATCGCAAGATCGAGCGGAAGCGCGTTGAACCTGACCGCTGACAGTTTTTGCTTGCGCTGCTCGGTCAGGTTGGCGAGGTTTTTCGTTTCGATGATGCTGCCGTCGAACAGATAGTTGAAGCCTTCGTCGGTATAGACCAACTGCCCTTCGATAACGACCTCGTAGAGCCCGAGATAGGGTGATTTCGTGACGCTTTCGACCTTGGCCTGCGGGAACTTGGCTTGCACTGCTTTTTTTAACGCGGCTTCATCGGCGCAGGCGAGGGATGAAAACAACAAAGGCAACAACATTGCTATCGCGGCGGCAAAACTTCTGATCAGCATAAATTTTCCAAGAGTAAGAGTTGGGTCTGAGTACTAACCAAGCGCATGCTGCACGAGGCGCTTTTTGAGCGGGTTCAACCGGTTGGTGGCGCTAAGTCCGGCATTGCGCAGGCGCGACAAGGCTTTACCCTCTTTGCTGAACAGTTTCTGCAGACCGTCCGTCGTCAGTTGCATCGCCAGGATGGCCTCCTTGCGCGCCCGCTCATAAGCGCGCAGCAGAAAGTAATCGCCGCAATCGGTTTGCGCGCCGCGATTGCGCAGCACGGCGGCGAGTTCGCGAGCATCCTGAAAACCGAGATTGACACCCTGTCCGGCAAGCGGATGCAGATTATGCGCGGCATCGCCGATCAACGCGACACGAGGCTTGACGAGCTGTCCGACGCGCTGCAGGCGCAGCGGAAACGCCCTCGGCGGCGACAGCACGTCCAGCTTGCCGAGGACACTTTGCGATGCCTGCTCCACTGCGTGACCGAATTCGTCTTCCGACGATTCGAGCAGACGATTGGCGTTATCGTTTCCGGTCGACCAGACCAGCGAAACCCGCTGTCCCGGCAAGGGCAGCAGCGCCAGCACGCCATCTTCGCGAAACCACTGGCGGGCGATACCGCCATGCGGCTTTGCGGTTGCGAAGTTCGCGACAACACCGCGCTGCGCATAATCGCGTGTTTCGACCGTGATACCGGCTTGTGCACGTACCCAGGAATCCGCTCCATCGGCGCCGACCACCAATTTGGCCTTGAGCGCCGCGCCGTCCTGCATCTGAATTTCCGCGGCGTCGGCTTGCCAGTGGACAGAGGCGCAAATCGCGGGCCGCAGCACGCGCAGGTTTGCCTGCGCCGCTATCCGCAGGCTGATCGCTCGCTCGATCTCGCGGCTTTCGGCGATGAACGCGAGTTCGGGCAGCCCGGACTGAAGGGCATTGAAATCGAGTTGCGCGCCCGCATCGTCGCCCCGGATCTGCATAGCGCTGACCGGCTGCAGCCGCGCCGGGTCGAGGTTCGACCAGATTCCGGATTGTTCTAGAAATGCCGCCGATCCCGGGCTGATTGCATAAATCCGGCTATCCCAATCCTGGCGCGCGGCGCCGTCAGGCTCAAAACTGCCGTCATGCTCAAATCTGGGTGACGCTTCGATCAGCGCCAGGCGCAAGCCGCTGTCGGCAAGCGCGAGCGCCAGGCTTCCGCCGATGAGACCGGCGCCGACTATTGCAACATCGCATGAACCTGCATCGTCATGGCTATCCGTGTTCATCGTTCAATATTCAGGGTTTACTATCGGTTGGAGCCTGTTATGTCGTCAGCGAATGAACGGGAAGGTATGAGCAGTAAGCACAATGGTTAGTTCGTCGATTGGTCGCGGTTTCGCCGCTAAAAGCGCCTTCTCTCGCACTGCTCTGTCACTGAAATCTTGACAACTCTCGAACCGCGACCGTAAGCTCTTAGCCCCTCGTGGCGAATTAGCTCAGTGGTTAGAGCAGTGGAATCATAATCCATTGGTCCGGGGTTCAAATCCCTGATTCGCCACCATTTCCGCCCTCGCTGCAGCGCAGTTTCATGGGGGGAGTGAATTCCGCGGTTGTTGAGTTCCGGCCGTGGGCCGTGCTATCGTGCCTTTATGCGCAAGCGTTTGCTTGTTTTTCTGATTTCCGGTTTTCTGGTTCATTCTACGGCGTTCGCCGACCGCGTCTTCCCCTCGGAAGCGAAGCGGGCGACCTTGTCCGGGCATCGCTATCCGAATATCAAGCTGGGCAGCACCGCGTACCGCCTCAGCCCGGGCGCCAAAATTTTCGATCAGCACAACCGCAGCATCCCTCCTACTTTTCTGCCGCAGTCCGCGCAGGTTTTGTATCAAACGGACATCCGCGGCGATCTCTCCATGCTCTGGGTGTTGACGCCGAAAGAGCAGGCCGATCCAAAGCTGGACAGAAAGCAGAAACAATAAAGCCGTGGCCAGCAAAGTTTATATCAAGACTTTTGGCTGCCAGATGAACGAGTACGACTCGGCGAAAATGGCGGATCTGCTGCTTGCCGAGCGCGGCATCGAGCCTACCGATAACGTAGACGATGCCGATGTCATCCTGTTCAATACCTGTTCGGTGCGTGAGAAGGCGCAGGAGAAGGTGTTTCACGATCTTGGCCGGGTTCGCCATCTGAAGCAGTTGAAGCCGGCGCTAATCATCGGTGTCGGCGGTTGCGTCGCGAGCCAGGAGGGTGAGGCCATCGTGCAGCGCGCGCCTTATGTCGATCTCGTGTTCGGGCCGCAGACTTTGCACCGCCTGCCGCAAATGATCGATGCGCGCCGCTCGTCTGGCCGCGCGCAGGTCGACATTTCTTTCCCGGAGATCGAGAAGTTCGATGATCTGCCGCCTGCCCGCGTCGTTGGTCCGACGGCCTTCGTATCGATCATGGAAGGCTGCAGCAAATATTGCAGCTTCTGTGTCGTGCCCTACACGCGCGGCGAGGAATTCTCACGGCCGTTCGACGATGTATTGAGCGAGGTCTCCAGCCTCGCGAGTCGGGGAGTCAAGGAAGTCACGCTTCTCGGTCAAAACGTCAATGCGTATCGCGGCGCGATGAAATTCGGCGGTGCGATGGAATCCGGCGAAAGCGCCGATTTCGCGTTGTTGCTCGAAGCCATAGCGCAGATTCGCGGCGTAGAGCGGCTGCGCTATACGACCTCGCACCCGCGGGAGTTCACCCAGCGTCTGATCGATGCCTACGCGCGCATCCCCAAGCTCGTCAGCCAGTTGCACCTGCCTGTGCAGTCGGGTTCCGATCGCGTGCTGGCGGCCATGAAGCGCGGCTATACCGCGCTGGAATATAAATCGATTATCCGCAGGCTGCGCGCGCTGCGCCCGGACCTTTCGCTGTCGTCGGATTTCATCGTCGGCTTCCCGAACGAAACCGATGCCGATTTCGAAGCGACGCTGCAGCTCATCGAAGACGTTGGCTTCGATACCAGCTACAGTTTTCTGTATAGCCCGCGCCCCGGTACGCCGGCCGCGGATATGATTGACGACACGCCGCTTGCCGTAAAGCAGCGGCGGTTGGCGCGCTTGCAGGCTGTTATCAATGCGCAGGCACGCGTGCGCAGCGCCGCTATGGTCGGCACCAGCCAGCGCGTTCTGGTGGAAGGCCGATCCAGGAAGCGCGCCAGCGAACTGTGCGGCCGCACCGGCAACAACCGCATGGTCAACTTCGCCGGTTCGCCGCAGTTGATCGGTCGGTTTGTCGATGTGGTCATCAGCGAAGCTTTAGCGAATTCGCTGCGCGGCGAACGCCCTGTCGCAGCCCCCGTAGTCTCCGTACCACCCGTTTGCGCCTAGTCGCGCGCCCTGTCCGATTCCGATTTGGATTCCATCGAACTGTCTTTCACCCCGGTAGACAATCAGCGGCTGTCCAATTTGTGCGGCGTGCTGGATGAAAATCTGAAACAGATCGAAACCGCGCTCGACGTCGGAATTGCCCGGCGCGGGGAAAACTTCTCGGTCAGCGGCAAGCCGGATCAAGCGCGCGTCGCCGCTCAGGTACTGCAAAACTTTTACGACAAAGCGAAGCGCAATCTGTCGCTCGAGGACGTTCAGCTCGGCTTGATCGAGGCAGCCAACCCGGTCATGACGAGCGCGGCACTCGAAGTAGACAGCATGCCGGTTTTGATGACGCGCCGCCGCGATCTGCACGGGCGGACGCCGCGCCAGGTTGAATATCTGCGGCAAATCCAGCAGCACGACATCACATTCGGCATCGGACCGGCCGGGACCGGCAAGACCTATCTTGCCGTCGCCTCGGCGGTCGATGCGCTCGAGCGCGATCTGGTCAAACGCATCGTTCTCGTGCGGCCCGCGGTCGAAGCCGGTGAGCGGCTCGGATTTTTGCCCGGCGATCTGGCGCAGAAAGTCGATCCCTATCTGCGGCCGTTGTACGACGCTCTGTACGATCTGATGGGATTCGAGAAAGTGGCGAAACTGTTCGAGCGCAATGCCATCGAAATTGCGCCGCTTGCCTATATGCGCGGGCGCACCCTGAATCATTCGTTCATCATCCTCGATGAGGCGCAAAACACAACGCCAGAGCAGATGAAAATGTTTCTGACGCGAATCGGCTTCGGCGCGAAAGCCGTGATCACTGGCGACGTTACGCAAATCGACCTCGCGCGCGGCCAGAAAAGCGGCCTGATCGAGGCGCGCAGCGTACTGGCGACGGTGCGCGGCATCGCATTCACGGCGTTCCTTGCCGAAGACGTCGTCCGCCATCCGCTGGTGCAGCGCATCGTCAACGCCTATGAAAGTTTCGAAGCCCAGGCGAACGGTTTTCCGGGGATCGAGCGGCGAAAATGAAAGTAGAACCAGAGCCTGCGACTCTTATGGCGGCCCAGCCGAAGAACGCTGGGCTAGCCGCCTCCGCTGCCCATCGCCGTCCTGCCGCGCCCAAAGCCAGCCTCAGTCTGTCGCTGCAATATGCCGTTCCGCTAACCGGCTTGCCGACCCGCGCCGAGTTCAGGCGCTGGATCATGGCAGCGCTGGCGCACCGTGGTCCCCTTGATAAGGCCGAAATCACGGTGCGCATTGTCGATGAAACCGAGGGCAGGGCACTGAATCGCGATTTCCGCAGCCGTGATTACGCGACCAATGTGCTGACCTTTGTTTATTCCGCACAGACGCAGCTCTGTGGGGATATCGCGCTGTGCGCAGCGGTGGTTGCGCGCGAAGCGCATGAACGCGAGATCGCGCTGCACGCGCATTACGCGCATCTCGCCGTGCACGGCGCGCTGCACTTGCAGGGCTACGATCACGAAGTGGACAGCGACGCCGAAATCATGGAAGCGCTGGAGACGGCGACGCTGGCGAAACTCGGCTTCCCCGATCCGTACGCCGGCGACAAGCCGGGCGAGGTAAAACTGTGATGCGGGTCGATGAGCGCGCCAAGCCCAACTGGCTGGAACGCCTTGGCGCCTTGCTGCTGCGGGAGCCGGAAGATCGTGAGCAACTGATCGAGCTCCTGCACTCAGCGTTCGAGCGCGATTTGCTCGACGCCGAAGCGCTGTCGATGATAGAAGGCGTATTGCAGGTTGCGGAATTGCAGGCGCGCGACATCATGGTGCCGCGCGGCCAGATGGGCGTGATCGACGTCAACGACGAGCCCGAGCAATTCATGCCGATGGTCATCGCCACCGCGCACTCGCGTTTTCCGGTCATCGATGACAGCAAGGACAACGTAATCGGCATTCTGCTGGCGAAGGATCTGCTGCGTTTTTACGCCGGCACGGAATTCAAAATCCGCGAACTGCTGCGCCCGGCGGTGTTCATCCCGGAAACCAAGCGGCTTAACATCCTGCTGAAAGATTTCCGCAGCAACCGCAACCACATGGCAATTGTCGTTGACGAGTACGGCGGTGTCGCGGGGCTCCTGACGATCGAGGACGTGCTCGAGGAAATCGTCGGCGAAATCGAAGACGAATACGATTTCGACGAAACCGAAGACAACATCGTGCAGGACAGAAACGGCCTGTTCCGGGTCAAGGCTTTGACGGAAATCGATGATTTCAATAAAGCGCTCGGCACCGGCTACAGCGACGAGGAATACGATACGGTCGGCGGCATGGTGTTGAACCACTTCGGCCGTCTGCCCGAGCGCGGCGAGGAAATCCGTTTCGACAATCTCAAATTCAAGGTGCTGCGCGCCGACAGCCGCCGCGTCCATTCGCTGCTCGTCGAAAAGCTCGCTCCCGAAATCGACGTTTGATCGTCGGCGACGGCGCCATGCGCGGACGGTTGAACGACCGCTCGATCAGGTTTTTCCATCTTTTCCGATGTTCGAATGAAGGATGACGATAACATCGCGCGCGCGCGGCCTCCCGGAATGCGCCGGTCCGCATTGGCGTCGCCGACGCCGCTGATAGCTTCCAGCTTGCTCGGCGCGGCAACCGTGTTCGGCTTCGCGCCGTTTTACCTTTTTCCGTTGCCGGTCATTACACTGGCTTTGTTGCTCGGGCTGTGGCGCAATGCGGAATCGCCGCGAAGCGCCGCGGCATTGGGTTTCGCTTTCGGGCTCGGGTTTTTCGGCACTGGCGTCAGCTGGATTTATATTAGTCTGCACGATTTCGGCGGAATGCCGGCCGCGATCGCCGGGATCGGTACGGCGTTGTTGTGCGCCTACATGTCGCTGTTTCCAGCGGCCACCGGATTTCTGCAAGCGAAGTTGGCGTCATCGAATGTCGTCCGCTTCGTGCTGGTAACGCCGGCATTGTGGGCGGGCGCCGATTGGCTGCGCAGCTATTTGTTCACCGGTTTTCCGTGGCTCACTCTCGGTTATTCGCAAGTGCCAGCGAGCCCGCTGGCAGGGTTTGCGCCGGTATTTGGCGTTTATGGTCTATCGATGTTGACTGCGATGAGCGCCGGCCTGCTCGCCTGGCTTTACGCGGAATTCATATCCCCCCGCGCTGGCGCGCCGACCCTCCTTCGACGAGCCCGGGGCGGGCCAGGGATTTGCGCCTTTTTCATCGTTGCTCTGTGGCCGATTGGTTACGCGCTCAAACAAATCGACTGGACGCAGCCGATCGGCGAACCGCTTGCCGTCAGCCTGTTGCAGGGAAATATTGCGCAGGAGCTGAAATGGCGCGAAGACCAGATCGACAACACGCTCAGAACCTATCTCGACCTGGTGCTGGCGAGCCGCGCGCGTCTGATCATTTTGCCGGAGGCGGCGCTGCCACTGCTGCGCGACCGGGTTCCCGAACAATACCTGGCGCGCTTCGCGCAACACGCCGACCAACTTGGCGGCGATATTCTGATCGGCCTGCCGGAGCTGGAAGGCATCGATTATTACAACAGCGTTTTCAGTTTCGGCGCCGCGCCGACGCAGGTTTACCGCAAGTCGCACCTGGTGCCGTTCGGTGAATTCATCCCGTCGGGTTTCGATTGGGTTTTACGCTGGCTGCAAATTCCGATGTCGAACTTTTCGCGCGGCGCCGAATATCAAAAGCCGCTTGCAGTCGCCGGTCAGAAGGTGGCGGTCGATATCTGTTATGAAGATGTCTTTGGCGAGGAGATCGTCCGTCCGCTGCCCGAAGCAACCTTGCTCGTGAACGTCAGCAACGACGCCTGGTTCGGCGATTCGCTCGCGATTATGCAACACCTGCAAATCGCACAAACGCGAGCGATCGAAACCGGCCGGGTCATGCTGCGCGCGACCAACACCGGCGCGACCGCGGCGATCGCGCCCGATGGTCAACTGATCGCCTTGGCGCCGCTATCCAAAAAAACCGCGCTGCATGTCGAGGTGCGGGGTTACGCCGGCGCGACGCCGTATGTGCGCTGGGGCAATTCCCTGGTGCTGGCGATGGTCGTGATCCTGCTCGCCATCAGCTTCGCGCCCGCCCGCGCGCTGCCGGCTGTCGGCCAAAAACAGTAAAATCAGTATTTTCGCGGATTCCTCATGCTGACCTTTCAGGCGCTGATTCTCACTCTGCAGGATTATTGGGCCACGCAGGGCTGCGCGCTCTTGCAGCCTTACGACATGGAAGTCGGCGCCGGCACCTCGCATACCGCGACTTTTTTGCGCGCGCTCGGCCCCGAACCCTGGCGCGCTGCTTATGTGCAGCCATCGCGGCGGCCCAAGGACGGGCGCTATGGCGACAATCCGAATCGGCTCCAGCACTACTATCAGTTCCAAGTCGTGCTGAAACCGGCGCCGCGCGACATTCTCGATCTCTACATCAATTCGCTGCGCGCGATCGGCATCGACACGACGAAAAATGACGTGCGCTTCGTCGAGGATGATTGGGAAAATCCGACCTTGGGCGCGTGGGGCCTCGGCTGGGAAGTCTGGCTGAACGGCATGGAAATCACGCAGTTCACGTATTTCCAGCAGGTAGGCGGGCTGAACTGCAAACCCATCCTCGGTGAAATCACCTACGGCCTCGAACGGCTGGCGATGTATTTGCAGGGCGTGGAAAGCGTTTACGATCTGGTCTGGACGAATTCGAACAATGGTGGCGGCAAGCGCGGCATCGAGCGCACGTTACGCTACCGGGACGTTTATCACCAAAACGAAGTCGAGCAATCAGCCTACAATTTTGAGCACTCGAATGCCGACTTGCAGTTCAGGCATTTCGCCGATTACGAGTCCGAGGCCTATCGCCTGATCGCCGCCAATCTGCCGCTGCCAGCTTACGAGATGGTGCTGAAAGCCGCGCACACGTTCAATCTGCTCGATGCGCGTGGCGCGATTTCGGTGACCGAGCGCGCGGCTTACATCGGCCGCATTCGGAATTTGGCCAGGCCCGTCGCGCAGGCTTATTACGAATCGCGCGAACGCTTGGGCTTTCCGATGCTGCCGAAAATCGAAACCGAAACAACGCTCGTCGGACAGCACGTATGACGGAACGCATAACGACGGCAACGCTGCTCGTCGAATTGTTGACCGAAGAACTGCCGCCGAAAGCGCTCAGGCAATTGGGCAGCGCTTTCGCGGAAGGTCTTGCGGCGGGGTTGAAGGAGCGCGGATTCCTGACCGATGATTCGGCGATCACACCTTATG
>JACDAM010000243.1 GCA_013695435.1 Burkholderiales bacterium
GCGTGATACCGCCCGCCCAGTTGATGAAAGCGCGGCGATTGGAGCGCCCAATGCGGGCGACCAGTGCGATCCACAACAGGCTGAATACGAAGGAGACGCCGAACGCGAAAGCGCCGAACTCGGCCTGGAAGTCGGGGAGATAGCGCGTCAGACGGGCCGCAAGCCGGGCAGGCTCCCCGCTCAGCAATGCCCACCAGCCGAGCCATAGCAGCGCCGCCATCAACCCGAAGGTCATGATGCCGAACCAGTCGAGCGCGTTGGCCGCGCCGCGCCGCAGACTGGTTGCCGATGCCGAGGCGAGCAACGCGAGCGGCAACAGCAGCGGCAGCGCGTAAACTTCGCTGGATTCGGTCGCCAAGCTCAATACCAGCAGCATGACGATGAAGCTTGCGACCGGCAACTGGAAGCCCGCGCTGCGCCAGGCCGACGAGCGCCCGTACCACAGCGTCCACAGCGCAAGCGGCAGAGCCGGCCATGCGAACCACGGCAGGATCGAAACATAATAAGCGGGCTCGGATGGGTTGAAGTCGAACAGATTGAGGATATTGGTTTCGAGCCACGCATCGAACAGCACCGGCGCCCGCAGGTGCAGCGCGTATGGCCAGAACGCAAGCCAGGGCGCGGCCATCAACGCCGCGACAGCCAGGCAGACAAAATACGCGCGCGTGCGCCACGCCGCGAAGAAAGTCGGCAGCACGACCGCGATGAGCGCGAACACGAGCGGCGCGAACAGGCCCTGCGAGAAAAAACCGATGCCCACACCTGCGCCCAGCCAAAGCCCGGCGCCAATCCGGCGCCGTTCGGCCAGCGCCAGGCCGTACAACCCGATCGCAACGCCGGTCAACAACGCGACATCGGTAATGATCTGGTGCGCGCGCACCAGGAGGCCGAGACAGCCGATCAATATGACCGCGGCTACGACACCATAGCCGCGCCCGTACAATTCGCGCCCGGTCAGCCCAGTGAAAGTCAGCGTCAGAATCAGGAACAGGCCGGACGCAAGCCGCGCGCCATCGTGCAGCGGCAGCAGCGGTTCGAATAGCCGCGCGAAGCCGGCTGCGACCATGTAATACAGCGGCGGATTCTGCATGAACGGTTCGCCGGCCAGCTTCGGCGTCAGCCAGTTGCCGTTTTGCAGGATTTCGTAGACAACGCCGAACGTATGCGCTTCGTCGGGTTTCCACGGATCGTGGCCGAGCAGGCCGGCGAGCAGCCACGCCAGAAAAATCGTGACGGCGATTGCGATCTGGTCCGGCCGCAACGCCTGGTGCAATCCGCGCGCGTCGTCCGGGTGCCCGCTGCCGAGCGCGTCATTCATGCTGGCATGGGATCGCTAGTGCGCAACCGCGTTCTCTGCTTCCGGTATTCCATAAATGGGCGCCTGAGCAATTGGAATGGAGGCTCATGCTGCCCGCAGTTTAGCGTTTGCCTGACCGCGTATAAAGCCGACGCGAACGACGTGCATGCGCGGTATCGATCTGATTCGGAGCCGCTTCTAGACAATCGAACCGTAGCCGAAGGGCGCGGTTGCGATGACAAGCAGGCCGGGTTTTGCTATTTTGCACGCTCTGCCCCCGTCCCCAGCGCCTCAGTGGTACAAACCTACGCTACGTCCCGGCCACCTCGACCTATCATGCTGCCGCGCACGCGGTGCTTCCTGGCATGCGCGCGGTAAATAGATGCTGAGCGCAAAAAAAACGCTGGGAGCAGCGACGCGCCCGATGACGCTGGCATGGATGGTCCTGTTCGTTTTCTTCGCGCTGACTTTGTGGGCGTGGTATGTCGTTCGTGAAGATGTCGAGAGCAACGCGCGCAAGCAGTTCGCGTTTCGCGCCGACCAGGTCGTGGCCGGAATCCGTGCCCGCATGTTGGCTTACGCACAGGTCCTGCGCAGCGGTGTCGGGCTGTTCCATGCATCGCTCGAAGTCGAACGCGACGAATGGCGCGAGTACGTCGACGCGCTGAAAATCGACGAGAATTTCCCTGGCATTCAGGCGATCGGCTTCAGCCAGCGCATTTTACCCGCTGAGCGAGCGGCCCACATCGAGGCGGTGCGGGCGCAAGGCTTTCCCGATTACACGATGCGCCCGCAAGGCGAACGCGCGGAATATACCTCGGTGATTTATATCGAGCCCTTTGACGAGCGGAACCGGCGCGCCTTCGGCTTCGACATGTTTGCCGAGCCGGTGCGGCGGTCGGCGATGGAGCAGGCGCGCGATACCGGTCTCAGCGTGATTTCCGGCAGGGTCGTGCTCGTTCAGGAAGGCGGCGACGACGATATCCAGGCCGGCGTTTTGCTGTACTTGCCGCTGTATCGGAAAAATTCACCGCAGGCCACGGTCGATCAGCGCCGCGCCGCGCTTTTAGGCTACGTGTACAGCCCATTCCGCATGGACGACCTGATGTCAGGCATCCGCGGCGAGAACGTCGACGATGCCGCTCTGGAAATTTTCGACGGCCCCATTGTCGCGCCGGAAACGCTCCTTTTTGAAATGGTAAAACCCAGCCCCGAACATCGCCCGGCCTTTATCGAACAGCGTTCGATGCAGGTGCAGGGGCGGCCGTGGACCTTGCGTTTCGCCTCGCGTCCGGCCTTCGAGTCCACTATCGATCGGCAGAAACCGCTGATCGTGCTCGCGACCGGTCTCGTCATCAGTCTGCTGTCGTTCATCGGTGTGTCGGCATTTGCGTCATCGCGCTCGCGAGCGTTAAGGCTTGCGCGCGACATGACGGCGGCATTGCGCATAAGCGAAGAGCGCTCGCGGCAGATACTCGATACCGCGCACGAAGCTTACGTTGCGATCGACACCGAGAGCAGGGTCGTGGATTGGAACAAGCAGGCGGAAGCGACGCTGGGCTGGACGCGCGCCGAGGCGATGGGCAAGGACCTGACCGGACTTGTGATTCCCGAAATGCACCGGGTTCCGCACCGCGCCGGGCTTCAGCATTTCCTTGCAACGGGCGAAGGGCCGGTGCTTGGCCGGCGTTTCGAGCTCGATGCTTTGCACAAGGACGGCCACGAATTTCCCATTGAAATCACGATTTCGCCACTGCGTGTCGGCGACAGCTTCCGTTTCAACGCCTTCCTGCACGACATCAGCGAACGGCGGCGCGCACAACTTGAAATCAAGGCTCTCAACGACGATCTTGCGGCGCGCGCCGCGCAACTCGAAGCGACCAACAAGGAACTGGAAAGCTTCAGTTATTCGGTATCGCACGACCTGCGTTCGCCGCTGCGCGCGGTCGATGGCTTCTCACGCATGCTGCAGGAAGACTATCAGGGCAAGCTGGACGCCGAGGGGAATCGCATACTCAAGGTGATCCGCGAAGCGAGCCAGAAGATGGGCCAATTGATCGACGATCTGCTGGCTTTTTCGCGCCTGGGCCGGCAGGCGATCAGCGCCGAGCAAATCGAGATGACGGCGCTGGCGCGGGAAACCTGGGCCGAGCTGCAAGGGCAAGGCGCGCATGTACAGTTCGTCCTGCGCGCGCTGCCGGCGGCGTGGGGCGACCGCTCTCTGCTGAAGCAAGTCTGGGTGAATCTGATTTCGAACGCGATCAAGTTCAGCGCCGCCACCGATGCAGCAGTGATCGAGGCCGGCGGCAATGGTGCCGGGGGCGATGACAACGAAGTCGTGTATTACGTGAAGGATAACGGCGCGGGCTTCGATATGCGCTACCATGACAAGCTGTTTGGGGTCTTCCAGCGCCTGCACTCAGCTTCAGACTTCCCTGGGACAGGAGTTGGTCTTGCCATCGTGCAACGGATCGTTGCCCGTCATGGTGGACGAGTATGGGCCGAAGGCAAGGTCGGCTCCGGCGCAACCTTCTACTTCGCATTGCCGCCTGGAGCGAAAAATAATGGGTGATCTGTCGGTCATCGACATCCTGCTGGTCGAGGATGACCCGAACGACGCCGAGCTTGCGCTGCGCGCCTTCAAAAAGCGTCACGTCATCGACAATGTGCATTGGGTCAAGGATGGCGCCGAGGCGCTCGATTTTCTGTTTGCACGCGGCGCATATGCCGGGCGCGATATGGGCCGCGCACCCAAAGTCGTGCTGCTCGACCTCAAGTTGCCCAAGGTCGACGGCATCGAAGTTCTGGCGCAGATCAAGGCCGATCCGCGAACACGGGCGGTGCCGGTGGTCATGCTGACTTCCTCGCAAGAGGAACGCGATGTGCTCGAAACCTACCGCCTCGGCGTAAACAGCTACATCTGCAAACCGGTCGATTTCGAAAAATTCATCGAGATCGTTTCCGAGATTGAACTGTACTGGATGGTCATGAACCGGACGCCGAAGTAAATTGCGACGCTGATGGACCGCGATCTCAAAATTCTGCTGGTCGAAGATGTTGCGACCGACGCCGAGTTGATGGTGCGCGAGGTCAAACGCGCCGGCATTTCCTGCACGAGCCGCAGGGTCGATGCCGAGCCCGATTTCCGTGCCAGTCTGGAAACATTCTCCCCCGATATTATTCTTTCCGATTTTTCACTGCCCGCCTTCGATGGGCAGACGGCGCTGGGCATCGCGCGCCGCGAACACCCGGAGACGCCGTTCGTGTTCGTCTCCGGCACCATAGGCGAAGAACGCGCGATCGAGTCGCTGAAGCTCGGCGCCGCCGATTATGTGCTGAAAACCAATCTCGCGCGGCTGCCGGCGGCGATCCACCGGGCGCTGAAGCAGGCCGAAGAAAGAACCGCGCGCAAGCGTGCCGAAGCCGCACTGCAAAAGAGCGTCGAGCGTTTCGAGACGGTCGCGCGCGCCACCAATGACGTGTTGTGGGACTGGGACATCGCAGCCGACACGTTCTGGTGCAACGACGCATTCGAGCACTTATACGGCCATTCCGCCGGGGCATCCACGCCAATGACGAATCCGTGGATTTCGCACGTGCACCCAGACGACAAAGAGCGGGTGATGGAGGGTTTCCGTCAAACCATCGCTTCCGGGCAGGTTTACTGGAGCGATGAATACCGCTTCCGTCGCCGCAATGGCGAAGAGGCTTGCGTACTCGACCGCGCTTATCTGATTCGCGACGCGGCCGGAGTTGCGGTTCGCATGATAGGCGCGATGATGGATATTACCGAGCGCCGCCAACAGCAGGAAAAAATAGCGCGCCTGTCGCGCATACACGCGGTGCTGAGCGGCATCAATGCGGCCATCGTTCGAATACGCGACCGTCAGGAATTGCTTGATGAGGCGACCCGCATAGCGGTCGATCACGGCAACTTTGCGCTGGCCTGGATCGGACTCGCGGACTTTCACGGCGCAATCGTCCGGCCGTCGGCATGGACAGGCGACGCAACCGGCGTCGCCGCTATGCACTTGTCGTTAGGCCAGGGCGATGAGTTGTCGTTGGCGGATCGCGTGGTCGCGGACAAGAAACCGTTCGTCTGCGACGACATCGACAAAGGCGGAGTGAGCCCCGCGGTCCAGATCAATGCGGCTGCCGGCGGCTACCGTTCGCTTGCAATATTGCCGCTCATTATTGGCGAACGGGCGCTCGGCGTACTCGCCTTGTGTGCGCGCGAACCGGGGTTCTTCGATCGCGAAGAACTGAAGCTCCTGTCCGAGCTTGTCGCCGATATTTCATTCGCGCTCGAATACATCGAAAAAGAAGAAAAGCTGAGCTACCTCGCTTACTACGACGCGCTGACCGGTCTGCCGAACCGGACGCTGTTCCTCGACCGCCTGCAGCAACTCGTTCAGGGCGCGAAACGCAATGCGGCCGGGAACGACCTGCGCATCGCCGTTTTCGCGATCGACGTCGAGCGCTTTCGTTTGATCAATCAGACGCTCGGGCGGCAGACCGGCGACGAATTGCTGAAGCGCATCGCCGCCAGCCTGCGTGAGGTGCTGCAAGGCAACGATCACATCGCGCGGCTCGGCGCCGACGATTTCGCTCTGGCCTTGTCGCATGTGGACGAGCCCGATCTCATCAGCGTGCTTGAGCAAAAGATTATCGGTGCGCTCGACCGCGGCTTCGTCGTCAACGGCGAGGAACTGCGGGTTGGCCTGAAAGCGGGAATCGCGCTTTTTCCAAATGACGGACTGCAATCCGATGTACTGCTGACCAATGCCGAAACGGCGCTCAAGAAAGCCAAGGAAATCAACGAGAAATACCTGTTCTACACACCGCAGTTCAACGCCCGCATCGCCAACAAGCTGAATCTCGAAACGAGATTGCGCAAAGCGCTGGAAGGAAATCAGTTCGTCCTTTACTACCAGCCTAAGGTCGATCTGATTAGCCGCGCGCTGACCGGTTTTGAAGCCTTGCTGCGCTGGCAGGACCCAACACTCGGCCTGCGTTTTCCCGCCGAATATATCGCGCTGCTCGAAGAAACCGGATTGATATTCGAAGTCGGCAAGTGGGTGATCGGGCAGGCGCTGTCGGATCAGCAGCGGTGGCGAGCGCTGGGTTTGAATCCGCCGGAAGTGGCCGTCAACGTCTCGGCGCTGCAACTCCGGAAAAGAGATTTCGTCAGTGAGCTGCAGGCGTTCCTGTGGGACGGCGAGGGCGCGCCCAGCCTTTCACTCGAGATCACGGAATCGGTCGTGATGGAGAATCTAACCGAAAACGTCTCCAAGCTGCGCGCCTTGCGCGAAATGGGCGTGACGATCGCAGTCGATGATTTTGGCACCGGCTATTCCTCGCTCAGCTATATAGCCCGGCTGCCCGTCGATGTGTTGAAAATCGACCGCTCGTTCATCACCAATATGACCGTAGACCGCTACAGCCGCAGTATCGTGGCCACCGTCATCTCGCTGGCTGAGGCGCTCGATCTGAAAGTGGTCGCCGAGGGTGTCGAGACCGAAGCGCAGGCCGCGCTGCTGCGTTTGCTGAAATGCGACGAAATGCAGGGCCAACTCACGGCCATGGCGATGCCGGTGGCGGAGATCGAAACTTTGCTGCTCGCCCGCGCGGAACGCGCGTCGTTCTGAAAGCGCTCGACCATCGCCGACACCTTAAACAGCAGGGTTTCTTCAAAGGGATGCGCCGACATCCGAGCACAAGTTTCTGCCCAAGCTTGGTGCGCGATGCACCAATCAAGTGCGCCCTGAATCGTTAACGGCGCTACCCTTCTCGTTGGTGAACTTGCTAAATTCGGATTAACCGCGTCATATCAGCGGACTGCGCGATCCAGCAAACCCTCGCCCCGGAAGAAATCCGTGGTACGCATTCTGCTAACGGCTGCCGGTGATGTTTACCGGGAGCGATCATGGCCACATTCGACAATCCATTCGATCCGCAAGTCCA
>JACDAM010000244.1 GCA_013695435.1 Burkholderiales bacterium
ATGTTTATCCGCTCGGCGCGCTGACCCAGGGTTTGCGCGGCGAGCGGCTGACCGAAATGGCCGAATTGTGCGATGCCGGTTGCGTGGCGTTTTCGCAAGCCGATGTGCCGCTGCGCGACGCTGCGGTGCTGTTGCGCGCGATGCAATATGCGGCGACCTTCGGTTTCAGCGTTTGGCTGCGCCCGCAAAACGGCAGTCTGGCGCGCGGCGGCGTCGCCCACGATGGCGAGCTCGCGACGCGTTTGGGCCTTGCGCCGATACCGGTTTGCGCCGAAACCGTGGCGTTGGCGACCATGCTGCTGCTGGCGCGCGAAACGGGCGCCAAACTGCATCTATGCCGGCTGTCGAGCGCCGCTGGCGTCGCCATGATCCGCGCCGCCAAAAGCGAAGGTCTCGCGATTACGTGCGACATCGCGGTCAATCATGCGCATCTGTGTGAAAACGACATCGGCTTTTTCGATTCGAATTGCCATCTGAGTCCGCCTTTGCGCAGCGCGGAGGATCGCGACGCGTTGCGCGCGGCTTTGCGGGACGGCACGATAGACGCAATCTGCTCCGACCATACGCCGGTCGACGATGACGCCAAGCAACTGCCGTTTGCCGAAGCCGAAATCGGCGCGACCGGTCTCGAACTCCTGCTGCCGCTGACCCTGAGATGGGCGCAGGAGAGTGATGTTGCACTGGTCGAAGCCCTTGCCAAAATCACCTCGGAACCGGCGCGGATCATCGGCCAGGCTGACGGTCTGAGCGGGCAACCGGCCGGTCAGCTTGGCGTGGGAGCCGCTGCCGACATCTGCATCTTCCATCCCGAGCGGCGCTGGAAGGTCGAAGCCAAGTCGCTGAAAAGCCAAGGCAAAAACACGCCTTTCATCGGCCAGGAAATGCTCGGCAAGGTACGCTATACACTGGTGAATGGCGATGTTGTTCGGGAGCCAACCTAAGGAGGCTGGCTGGCGATTCGCCTGACGGCGCATCAGAACCAAGCCTGTATCCGAATGTCTTCCAGTAAATCCATTCTCAACCCAGAAATATGAATCCCTTACTCGATTTTTCGGGCCTGCCGCGCTTTGCCGAATTCAATGTCGGCAGCGTTGCGCCGGCCGTCGAACAATTGCTGGCCGAAAACCGCGCGCTGGTTGCCAGGCTTGTCGCTGAGACCGACGCGCCGACCTGGGACAACTTCGTGCAACTGCTGGAAGACGCCAACGAGCGTCTGAGCCGCGCCTGGGGCCAGGTCGGGCACCTGAATGGCGTGATGAACAGCCCGGAACTGCGCGAGGTGTACAACGCCAATTTGCCGCATATCGTGCAGTACTACACAGAACTCGGTCAGCATCAGGGTCTGTATGAAAAATACCGGCTGCTCAAGGCTGCGCTGCCATTCTCGCGCCTCAGCCGCGCGCAGCAGAAAATCATCGACAACGAGTTGCGCGATTTTCGCCTCGGCGGGGCCGAATTGCCGACCGAGCAGAAACAGCGTTTCATGGAGATCAGCGAAGAGCTGGCGGCGATCTCTTCGAAATTCAGCGACAACCTGCTCGATGCAACCAACGCCTTCGCGCACACCCTGCAAAGCCACGATGAGCTGGCGGGCCTGCCCGACGACGTCATCGAAACCGCGCAAAAGGCCGCGGCCGACGAAGGCAAGCCCGGATATAAGTTGACGCTGCACGCGCCATGCTATCTTCCGGTCATGCAATACGCCGAAAATCGCTCCCTGCGGGAACTGATGTATCGCGCTTATGTGACGCGGGCATCGGAGTTCGGCAAAGCGGAATGGGATAACACTGCGGCGATAAAAAAAATCCTGATCCTGCGCCGCGAAATCGCCCGCTTGCTCGGTTTTTCAAATTACGCCGAGCTTTCGCTGGAACCCAAGATGGCGGAAAGCCCGCGCGAGGTGCTCGATTTCCTCGGCAATTTGGCAAATAAGGCGAAGCCGTTTGCCGAGCGCGACCTCGCCGAGTTGCGGGTATTCGCGAAAGAGTCGATGGCAATGAACGAGCTGGAAGCCTGGGATATCGGCTTTGCGTCGGAAAAGCTGCGCGTCGCGCGCTATGCATTTTCCGATCAGGAAGTGAAGCAGTATTTTCCGGAAACCAGAGTGCTTCCCGGAATGTTCAAGGTCGTCGAAACACTCTATGACGTGAGCATCAAGCCGGCGGCGGCGCCGATCTGGCATCCCGACGTGCGCTTTTTCAGCATCGAAGATCGCAGCGGCGCCTTGGTCGGCCAGTTCTATCTCGACCTGTATGCGCGTCCGTCGAAGCGCGGCGGCGCGTGGATGGATGACGCGATCACGCGCCGGCGGCTAAGCAGTGCGGCCGGGGCTGGCGGTATTCAAGCGCCGGTCGCTTATCTGACGTGCAATTTCTCGGCCCCGGTCGGAGGCAGGCCCGCGCTGTTCACGCACGACGAAGTGATTACGCTGTTCCATGAATTCGGCCATGGCCTGCATCATCTGCTGACGCGCGTCGATGAGCTCGGCGTGTCGGGCATCAACGGCGTCGAGTGGGATGCGGTCGAATTGCCCAGCCAGTTCATGGAGAATTTCTGCTGGGAGTGGGATGTGCTGAAGCATATGACGGCGCATGTCGAGACTGCCGAGCCGTTGCCGCGCAGCCTGTTCGACAAGATGCTGGCAGCGAAGAATTTCCAAGGCGGTCTGACGACGGTGCGTCAGATCGAATTTTCGCTGTTCGACATGCGTGCGCATTTTGAACTCGACCCGGCCGGCGATAAAACGGTGCTGCAATTGCTCGACGAAATCCGCGCCCAGATCGCGGTCATCGTGCCGCCCGCTTACAACCGCTTCCCCAATAATTTTTCGCATATCTTCTCGGGCGGCTATGCGGCCGGTTACTACAGTTATAAATGGGCCGAGGTGCTGTCGGCCGACGCGTACAGCCTGTTCGAGGAAATGGGTGTGCTGAATCCCGCTGCCGGCGGGCGTTTCCGCGACGAGATTCTGGGCGTCGGCGGCAGCCGTCCTGCGCTTGAATCTTTCGTCGCATTCCGCGGACGGCCGCCGCAAATAGACGCATTGCTGCGCCACAACGGGATGCTGCAAGCGGCCTGACAGCGGGGAATTCAAAAACCCGGCAATGTCGCAGGCGTGCTTTTTCGCGTAGTCTATCCGCCACGCCGCACGGCTGCGGTTTTCAGTGGAGAACGGCATGACAAAGATCGCCCTGTTGGTTTTGGCTTGCGCGCTATCGGCGAATTGTTATGCCGAGACCTACAAATGGGTCGATGAGAAAGGCGTCACCCATTACACCGACCAACCGCCGCCTCCAGGCGCCAGGAAAGTCGAGCAAAAAAAACTGACCGACAGCGTGATCGGGACGACGATGCCATATGCATTGCAGCAGACAGTCAAGAATTTCCCGGTCACGTTTTATGTCAACGATTGCGGCGAAGTGTGCAACAGCGCGCGCGCATTGCTGAATAAACGCGGCATTCCGTTTACTGAAAAGAATCCTGACAATCTCAAAGAGCAATCCGAACTTGCCGCGCTGACCAAGGGCAGCTCGGCGGTGCCGGTACTGCACGTCGGCCGTTCGGTATTGCGCGGCTTCGAGGAAGGGCAGTGGAACACGGCGCTCGATGAGGTCGGTTATCCAAAAACTTCGGCGTTGTCGAAGCAGCCGGCCAAACCCATTCCGCCGGCAAGCGGCGACAAGAACGTGAAGCCCGGCGCGGAATCGGCCGAAGCGAAGCCGGGGGAAGCGGGCGTTGCACCTGCATTGCCTGCTGATGCCGGGCAAAACGCCGCACCGCAATCACCCTCCCCCGCCGACGTTGCGCCGGCGGCGGCCCCGGCAACGGCCGCTCCCGTTCAGCAGTAGGGGTCATCGCGATCGCAGGAGGCTATCAAGGATACAGCTCCGCGGGCCAGTGCGGACGAGACATCGGCAACGCTCGATGCCATCTGGTCGATATCTTACCAACAGCCTTTTGCGCGTATTATCTAGTCCAATTCGTTAAAAAACAAAAACCTCACCAGGGTGAGGTTTTTGTTTGATTTATACGTACGGGGAAGGCAACAGGGAAAGGAGAAATCACTTCGGTTTGCTCCCTCCCCACTTGCCGGGCAGGGCCGGGGTGGGGATGCCAAAGAGGATCGCAGACGGTAAAACCATCGGCCGCCGCGGCCGCCCTCACCCCCATCCTGGCGCGCGGACACGTTACCGCGAAGCGGCCGTTTGCGGGGAGCGCGCGCCTGGGCCCCGCCTCCCCCCGTCCCCGGCTTAATGCCTGCCGGGGCAGGCAAGGGGGAAGCAGAAAAGCTACAGCCGATCGCTCGGCTCCCGCGAACGCCTCGTCGTTACATGTCCATGCCGCCCATTCCGCCCATGCCGCCCATGCCGCCGCCGCCCATACCACCGGCGAGACCCGGCTTGTCCTCGGGCAATTCCGCGACCATCGCTGCGGTCGTCAGAATCAGGCCCGCGACCGACGCCGCGTTCTGCAATGCATAACGCGTGACTTTGGTCGGATCGAGCACGCCCATCTCGACGAGATCGCCGTACTCGCCGGTCGCCGCGTTGTAGCCGAAATTGCCTTTGCCTTCCGCGACCTTGTTCAGAACGACCGATGGCTCGTCACCCGCGTTGGCGACGATCTGACGCAGCGGCTCTTCCAGCGCGCGCTGGACGATACGGATGCCGGCATCCTGATCGG
>JACDAM010000245.1 GCA_013695435.1 Burkholderiales bacterium
ATTCTTCCATCGATAGGACTCGGTCCACGCCACATAGCTCCCGGTCGGCAGCGGGTGCGACGGCGATCCCAATCCGAGCGCGTAAAGGATGAGCGCCTCGCTGTAGCCCGACCAATGGTGGTTCAGAAATCCCGTCCCCGGCTTCCAGCCGTGCGTGACCTTAAGTCCGCCGTTCTGCGCCCACTGCCAGTCGACACGGGCGTAAAGCGCGTCGGCGAGCGTGCGAATCTCACGCTCCTCAAGCGTGTCACGGTCGAAATACATTCCGGCGACGAGCGCGCCGGCGATCAGAAAGGCCGTGTCGATGGTCGAGAGCTCGGAGCCGTTCGCGCGCCGCCCGGTTTTCATGTCGAGAAAGTGGTAATAAAAACCCTGATAGCCGGTCGCGTCCGGCGCCTCGCCCTGCGGGCTCTTCCAGAAGAAGCGCAGCGTCGTGAGCACGCGCCGGACGGCCTCTCCGCGCGTCAGGTATTCGCGCTCGACGCCGATGGGGTAGGCGGTCAGCGCGAACCCGATGGCGGCGATACTGGCCGCCGCATTTTCCTTTGTGCTGTCCGGCACCATCCCGTTCTCCGGGTTGGTCTCCTTCAAAAAATACCCGAACGTGCTCTTCTGAAGTTTGCCCAACTCCTTGTCCGTCATCGACGGCTGATCGACTCGCGCTTTCGCCGTCGCTTTTGCTTTAGCCGTAGCTTTCGCTTTCACGTGTTCCTGCCTTCCTTCATGCCGCCGTTAGGCGAACTCCACCGTGATCGCCGCAACCGCGTGCGGCGGCATCTTGATCTCGATTTGCACCACTCGATCTTCATACTTCCAAGCGTGCGGCTCGCGCGCCATGCGCGAAGCCGTTTGCAATTGCTCGACTTGCAGCGCGCTCAAATAATCCGGCGCGCCCATCTCGCGCCACTGCACGCACGGGTTGGCGTGCGCTTCGTCGATGCGCTCGATGTGAACTTGGCGTGGCTCTCTCGCTCCGCCGATCCGCACGCGTGCTTGCTCGGTCTTGATTGAATGGCGCGGCAGCGCGTGATTGGTCAGCAAGAGGGTGACGGAATTTTCCTGCCGGACAGCCCACGCGTTCACCGTCTCGTGAATGCCGTCAACCAGCAACTGTTCCGTGCCGAGCCGGTGCAGCAATTCATACGCGCGGTACGTGGGCTTCGGAATGCCGTGCAGGTTCATGAGGCCGAAGCCGCCGTGAAACGGCACGGACGGAAAATAGTTTTCCTCGAAGATGTCGGTGAACGTCCAGAAGCTGTAGCCTTCGACCAACCCGTTAACTTCCAGGATTGTCTTGGCGACGAACGCGGCGGCATAAGGCTCGTCGTGCCGCTCATCGCGCGGGTTCGAAGACGCGTTCCATTCCGTGTAGTAAACCGGCTTGCCGCGGGCCCGCCGGAAAGTGTCCTGCGCCTGCTCGCGCATGAGGCCGCGCCGGCTCCCCGCCAGTTGTGTCTCGGTATCGTCGCCTTCATTGCCGAGCGCGTCGGTCGGGTAGTGGTGCGTGCTGACGAAATCGACCGGCAGCCTCTTCTGCTCGCAGAATTCCAGAAACGCTTCGATCCATTCGTTCTTCGCCGTCGCCGGCCCGCCGACTTTGAGCGACGAGTCCACAGCTTTGATCGCCTCGACGGTGTGTTGGTAGAGCTTGAAATAATCGGCTTCACTCCCCTTCCAAAAGTTCGGCAGGTTCGGCTCGTTCCACACTTCGAAGAACCATTCTTTCACTTCCTCCAGGCCATAACGCTCAACCCAATGCCGCGCGAGCTTTTCCATCAGCTTTGCCCACTGCCTGTAATCCTTCGGCGGCGTAACGTTCGCCTTGTAGTGAAAGACAGTCTTGCGCCCCGACGCCAACGCTTCGGGCATGAAGCTCAATTCGACGAAAGGCTTCATGCCGATGGAGAGCAGAAAGTCAAAAATCTGATCGGCGTTGAAGAACGAATAAAGAGGCTCTCCGCCGTGATCGATGAGCGTGCCCATGTCGTCCGAAAGCAGGCCGTGGAAGCGCACGTAACGAAAGCCCAGCTCGTCGTGGCAGCGCCGCAGTTGCGCCTGCCAGTCGGCGCGCAACGCGAGCGGCGCGTGGCCGCTGCCGACGGTGTGCTCCCAGAAATGCGCGAGCGGCGTCGTCATCTCGGAAAGCCTGCATGAGAATTCTGGCATGGGGGCGTGGGTAGGAACCGGCCGGCTCACGACTTCTTGCGAGACGGCGGTTTGGCTTTGCCTTTGCCTGCGCCGACGCCGGCCTCGGCCAGGCGCGCCTTGGCCTTGCGCGTGATCAGCACGACGGTGATCGCCGTCGCGATCAGGCCGAGGGCGAAGAAAATCCACTTGCCGGTCGTGCCGCCGCCGCTTTGCTGCCCCAGCGAGCCCACGTAAACGTAGAGCAGGGAGCCCGGCATGATGCCGACGAAGGTCGCAGCGAGGTAACGCTTGAAGTCGACGTCGGTGACGCCAAACAGGTAGTTCTGGAGATTGAACGGCACCAGCGGGCTCAGGCGCATCAGCAGGACGATCTTCCAGCCTTCGTCGGTGACGGCCTCGTCCACCGCCTTGAACTTGGGACGTTTCGCCACCATGGCCGCGACTTTTTCCCGGGCGAGGTAGCGGGCCACCAGAAAGGCCAGCGCCGAACCGATCGTCGCGACGACCACCACCAGCGGGAATCCCCAGATTCCGAACGCGAGCCCCGCGACCAGGGTCAGCGGCGAGGCGGGAATCGCCAATACGGTGGCCAGCACATAGACCGCGCCGAACGCCACCACGCCCCAGACCCCGAGGCCCTCGATCCATTGCTGGAACGCCTCGCTCCATTCCTTGATCGGCAGCAGGAACCAGGACGCGATCAGCCCCGCTACCAGCAGACCCAGTCCGGCCAGGAGCCATGCATTCTTCTTGGTTTTCATCAGAGCCTTCATAGTCGCTCGCGCTAATCTTCAACGCCCGCGCAGCCGCTCGCCTTCGCCTTTTTTCGGCGACAGCGTCTCGTCCTTGTTGAGACCGAGATCCTGCTGCTTGTCGGGTGACGATCCGGCAGGCGGGTGTCCGATGCGCATCATCCAGTCGCGGCTATAGAGCTTCACGTCCGCCCACGTGTGGCCCGGCGTTTTGTGGCCATACGCGCGATATTTCCCCGGCTCGACCTTGCCCTTCGCACCCACGAACGCGGCGAACCGGTCCGTCCAGTCATCGAAGGCGTGGAGGAACTCGGGCTCGCGGTCCATGTCCTCCGCCTGGTTCTCGCTGTATTTGTGCTCCTTGCCAAAGGCCGCGAAGCGCCACAACGCATCGGGGACTTCGATACCGCTGAACTTGCACTGCCAGACCAGAGGCGCATAACAATCGCGCAGGTCGCGGTACGGTTCTTCCTGGGGATCGAAATACTCCGGATGTCGCAAATACGTCGGCCGCCCGGTCTCGTCGCGCTCGTCGTCGGCGTCGTCGCCATAGCAGAAGAA
>JACDAM010000246.1 GCA_013695435.1 Burkholderiales bacterium
GGTTTCGACGATACTGGGCCGTCTGCGTCGCCGCGCAGCTTGCCCGTAGTCCGGCTACTGATGCTGCACTGCGCGTCTAGCAGCCAGCCCATTCTCGTCGAAACGCGATCCGCGCGGGACTTAATCAAAGGTTCCCTAAAGGTGGGTCCGCGGGATACTCAAACTAAAGGAGGCCACAAATGGCAGACGCCAGGGCAAAAAAGGGATTTTTGGAAGAAGAGTCGGTCAAGAGCGTCGGCACGGAGGAGAGGAAGGTCATCTTTGCGTCGTCGCTCGGAACGGTATTCGAATGGTATGACTTCTATCTCTATGCGACGCTCGCGCCATTTTTCGCGGTGCTGTTTTTTCCCAAAGGCAACGAAACCGCGGCGCTGCTTTCCGCGTTTGCAACCTATGCTGCCGGGTTTCTGGTGCGGCCGTTCGGCGCCATTGTGTTTGGTCGGATCGGTGATCTGGTCGGACGCAAATATACCTTCCTGGTCACCATTCTGTTTATGGGCTTCGCGACCTTTCTGGTCGGGTTGCTGCCGACTTTCGAGACTGTAGGTTGGATTGCGCCGATTATGCTTGTGACGCTACGTTTGGTGCAGGGGTTGGCGCTGGGCGGTGAATACGGCGGCGCGGCGACCTATGTTGCCGAGCATGCTGCTCCTGGCAGGCGCGGCTACGACACAGCCTGGATTCAGACGACGGCGACTTTGGGGTTCTTTCTCGCCTTGCTGGTGATCGGTCTATGCCGCGTCTACATGGAGAAGGAAGTGTTCGCCGATTGGGGTTGGCGCATTCCGTTCCTGGTGTCTTTGATCCTGCTGCTCTTCTCGGTCTATATCCGGCTCAAATTGCACGAGTCGCCGATTTTCCAGAAGATGAAGGCCGAGGGTAAGGGTTCAAAATCGCCTCTTCGGGACAGCTTCGCGAAATATCCGAACAACAAATATGTATTGCTCGCGTTGCTGGGCGCCACCGCCGGTCAGGGTGTGGTCTGGTATACCGGTCAGTTTTACGCGTTGTTCTTCCTGACCATTACGCTGAAGGTCGATTACCTGACCGCGTACACGCTGATCGGGATTTCGCTGCTGCTCGGCACACCGTTCTTCATTTTCTTTGGCTGGTTGTCGGACAAGATCGGCCGCTTGAAAATCATTATGGCGGGGTGCGCGATTGCCGCACTGACGTTTTTCCCGATCTTCAAGGGATTGACTCATTTCGTGAACCCCGCGCTTGAGGCGTACGCCGAAAAAACGTCTATTCAGGTCGCCGCGACTGATTGCAATTTTCATATGTTTGTCGGGCCGTGGTCGACGTTCACCGACTGCGATAAGGCGAAGGACTTTCTGACCAAGCAGGGGTTATCGTTCAAGTCTGTCCCCGCGGAAGCAGGCTCCGCAGTCGTAACGCGGATTGGCGACATCGAGCTTAAAGGCTGGGACGACAAGGCGTACGCCGCGGCGCTCAAGACCTCCGGCTATCCCGGCCCGGCCGACAAGAACGCGATCAATTATCCGATGACGCTATTGCTGCTGTTCATCATGTTGATCTACGTGACGATGGTGTACGGGCCGATTGCGGCGTTCCTGGTCGAGCTGTTCCCGACCGCGATACGCTACACTTCGATGTCGCTGCCGTATCACATCGGCAATGGCTGGTTCGGCGGCATGCTACCGCTGCTGGCGACGGCTGTGGTTGCCGCCACTGGCAACATCTACAATGGCCTCTGGTATCCAATCATAGTTGCTGTAATGACTCTCGTCATAGGCACGCTGTTCCTGAGGGAAACCAAGGATCGCGACATTCGCTCGGATGTGGATTACAAGCTGCAAACCGATGACATCAATACTTAAGTCGCCCCGGTAGAGGCTTCCTCCGAAAGCCGGGCGCCAGCGAAAGTTGGCGCCCGGTTTTTTCAATTGAATCCGCTGCCCGGATGAACATTAGATCTCAGACGCGGAGCGCGCCGAATCGTCCATCGTTAAAGTCGGCAACCGCTTTTTGCAACTCCTCGCTGGTGTTCATCACGAACGGCCCGTAATGCGCGATCGGCTCGTCGATGGGCTCGCCGCTGAGCAGCAGGGCTATCGTGTTTTCGGTCGCCCGCACACTGATGCTGTTGCCGTCGCGCGAGAAATGCGCGGTATCGGACGGGCCGACCTTGCGGCCATCCATCTCGATTTCGCCGTGCAGCACGACCAGCACAGTGCTCCAGCCTTCCGGCAGCACAAAAGTGGCGCCATGGGCGGCATTCAGTCGCACGTCCCAGACGTTCATCGGCGTGTGCGTAGCCGCTGGCCCGCGCGTGCCTTCGTAGTCGCCAGCGATGACGCGCAGCCGCCCGGCATTGTCGGGCAGGGCAACGGCCGGAATCTCGGCATCCAGCAGGCTCTGGTAGCGCGGTGCGCGCATCTTGTCCCGCGCCGGCAGGTTGACCCAGAGCTGCGCCATCTCGAACGTGCCGCCTTCGCGTGTAAATTCTTCAGAATGGAATTCGTCGTGGAGCACGCCGCTTGCCGCCGTCATCCACTGCACGTCGCCGGGACGGATCAATCCGCGGTTGCCGCTCGAATCGCGGTGCGCGACCTCGCCCTGATACGCGATGGTGACGGTTTCGAAGCCGCGGTGCGGATGGCCGCCGACGCCGCGCGGCGCACTTGCGGGCGCGAACTCATGCGGTCTGGCGTAATCGAGCATCAGAAAGGGACTGGTCTGACGCGCATCGCCGTCGATTGAAATGAGGCTGCGCACCGGGAAGCCATCGCCGACCCAGTGCGGCTTCGGAGCGGGTTTGATTTGCACGAGCTGTTTCATGGTTTGCCCTCCGAATGGTTATAGATAATATGGGGACTGTCTTTGCGTTTGAAAAGTCCGCTGGGAGGGGTGGTTTTTCGGAGTCGCTTTGCCAGCAGTCAATGTGCCGATTATCGAATCCAGCCAAAGCAAGGTAAAGAACATGGATCTGCATCTCACGAGAAAATTGGCCTTGATTACGGGCAGCACCGCTGGCATCGGTAATGCGATTGCCATGGCGCTGGCGCGCGAGGGCGCGACGGTTATCGTCAATGGCCGGACGCAAACCGCGGTGGACGAAGCAGTCGCGAAGCTGAAGTCCGAAACCAATGGCGGCGCGCATGGATTCGCCGGCGATCTGAGCACATCGGAGGCTGCGGCCAAGCTCGCGCGGCAGTTCCCGGACGTTGAAATCCTGATAAACAATCTCGGCATTTTCGAGCCCAGGCCATTCGAGGAAATTCCCGATGAGGACTGGCTGCGATTATTCGCCGTCAACGTGCTGAGCGGAGTGCGTCTTGCGCGTCTCTATCTCCCGGCCATGAAGCGCCGCAACTGGGGCCGCATAATTTTCATCTCGAGCGAGAGCGCTATTCAGATTCCGAGCGAAATGATTCACTACGGCATGACCAAGACCGCGCAACTCGCCGTTTCACGCGGTCTGGCCGAGGCCGTAGCGGGCACCGGCATCACCGTGAACAGCATCCTCCCGGGGCCGACCAGATCGCGCGGCGTCGGCGATTTCGTCGATGCGCTGGCGAAGGAAAGCGGCAAATCGTTCGACGAGTTCGAGCAGGAGTTTTTCGAGAGGGTGCGGCCGACATCGCTGATCAAGCGCTTTGCGACACCCGATGAGGTCGCCTCGCTGGTCGCCTACATCGCCAGTCCGCTTGCGTCGGCCACGACCGGCGCGGCGCTCAGGGTCGATGGCGGCGTGATCAAGAGCGCGGTTTGAGTTGTCTCCCGGCACTGTTGCACACACCTGCGCTTGCCGATACTTCGTTGCTCAAGCCTCGAAACGAAGTTTCAGTGGAGACTAACCTCGAACGTCGACCGAATACGTGGTGTTCGCCATAAGCAGAGACTCGAATTTGTGCGCGGGCAATGGCCGGCTGAACAAATACCCCTGCGCTTCATGACAGCGGTGCTTGCGCAGAAAAGCCAGTTGCTCTCGCGTTTCGACGCCCTCGGCGATCACGCGCAGGCGTAGACTCATCGCCATCGCGATCACGGCTTCGGTGATGGCGGCGTCGCCAGTATCGGCCAGGATATCGCGCACGAACGATTGATCGATTTTGAGCGTGTCGATCGGGAATCGCTTCAGGTAGCTGAGCGACGAGTAGCCGGTCCCGAAATCGTCGATCGCCAACCGCAGCCCCATCGATTTCAGCGCGTGCAGGACGGCGATGGCCTCCTGCGCGTCGGCCATGACGCTGCTCTCGGTCAACTCAAACTCGATCGATTTCGCGGCGAGCCCGGTTTCGTCGAGGATGCGCGCGATCGTCGCGGCCAGATCGAGCTGCCGGAACTGCAACGCCGACAGATTGATCGACGTGCAGCCGGTCTCGAACGCCGCGTCCTGCCAAGCCTTGACCTGCGCGCAAACGGTGTGGATCACCCATGTGCCGATCGGCACGATGAGCCCGGTTTCTTCGGCCAGCGGAATGAAATCCAGCGGCGGCACGCGGCCGAGCTGCGGATGATTCCAGCGCAGCAGCGCTTCCATGCCGAGGATGCGCCCGCTGTCGATACTTACGCGAGGTTGATAGTGGATTTCGAATTCATTGTTTTCGAGCGCGCGGCGCAAGCCCGTTTCCAGTCGCAGATGCTCGTAGCGCTCGGTGTTGGCCTGTGGTGAGAAAAACGCGTAGGTATTTTTGCCGAGACTCTTGGCGCGATACATTGCGATATCGGAATTGCGGATCAGCATGGCGACATCCTGCGCATCGTCCGGAAAAATACTGATGCCGATGCTCGCCGTCATGTACAGCTCATTGCCGTTGATGCTCAATTGCGCCGCCAGTGCATCGAGCAGCTTCTGCGCGATTTGCCCCAGGCTCTGCAGGTCGGTATAGGCGCTGATCAATATCGTGAATTCGTCGCCGCCCAGACGCGCTACCGTGTCGCCTTCGCGCACGCCGCCGCGGAACCGTTTAGCGACGGCCTGCAGCAAGCGATCGCCGATCGGATGACCGAGCGTGTCGTTGACATTCTTGAAGCGGTCGAGATCGATGAACAGCACCGCCACTTTCGCGCCGTTGCGCGCGGCTTGCGTCAGCGCAAAACTCAGATGCTCGATGAACAGCGCGCGGTTCGGCAAGCCGGTCAATTGATCGTGACGGGCAAGAAAGTGCAGCCTTTCCTCGTCGGCCTTGCGCGCCGTGATGTCGGTCATCAATGACACAAAGCCGCGAACTTCCTGGCGCACGCCGCCTTTTTCGTCGCTGATTTCGGCGATGTCGGGAACGTAGCTGACCTCGAGATAGCGCGACGCCGAGTTCGCGACCGGCTGCTGGCGCTCATAGGTAACGCTTTCGCCGGCGAGCGCGCGATCGACGTAGGGTTTGACGATCCGGTAAAGGTCGGGGCTCGCGATGCTCTCGACTTTCATGCCATGGATTTGCTCGCTGCTGTAGCCAAACCAGCGTTCGAAAGTCTTATTGATAAAACGAAAGCGCTCGTCGCGGTCGACATAGGCGACCAGCGCCGGCATTGAATCGATGACGAGGCGCAGATACTGCGCGCTCTGCTCGAGAGCATTGGCAGCGCGTATGCGTTCGACGGCGATGCCGGCCAGGTGACGCACGCTATCGATGACGCGCCGTACCTGGACATCGGGTTTGCGGC
>JACDAM010000247.1 GCA_013695435.1 Burkholderiales bacterium
TATTTGTTGAACGCCGGCGAGTCGTACCAGATCCATTTCATGCTGGCATCGCGTATGTTGGGAAACGTGATGCCCGGCAACTGGCGCGCTTCGTGGCACGGCAGCACGAGGCCATCGGCGGTCACCGTAATGAACACCGCGCCCCAGCCGTTCATGCACGCTTTCGGCCGGTTCTCGTAATAATCGGGAACGACGAAATAAATTTTCATTTTGTCGCCGATGCGCGCGCGAAATGCGTTGGTGATTTCTTCAGCACGCTGCAATTGCTCGCGGCTCGGCATCAGGTGATCGCGGTTCAGCAGCGCCCAGCCGTAGTATTGCGTGTTGGCGAGCTCGAGGTATTCGACTTCCATCTTCTCGGCCATATCCAGAATTTCCTGGATGTGATCGATGTTGAGCCGATGCAGCACGACGTTCAGAACCATCGGATATTCGTACTGCTTTATCAGCTTCGCGACTTTCGATTTCAATTCGAACGTGCGCGTGCTGCTGATGAAATCGTTCATCTCGCGCGTGCTGTCCTGGAACGACAACTGGATATGATCGAGCCCGCAGTCCTTGAACGCGGCGATGCGTTTTTCGTTCAGGCCGATGCCTGAGGTGATCAAGTTCGTGTAGTAGCCCATCTTGCGCGATTCGGCGACGAGGATTTCCATGTCGTCGCGCACCAGCGGCTCGCCGCCGGAAAAGCCGAGCTGGGTCGCGCCGAGTTCGCGGCCTTCGCGCAATGCTTTCAGCCATTCGTCGGTCGTCAGCTCCGTGCCGTAGCGCGTGTAATCGATCGGGTTGAAGCAGAACACACAATGCAGCGGGCACTTGTAGGTGACTTCGGCCAGCAGCCAGAGCGGATTGTTCGGCCGCGGCGTCGCGGGCGCCTCGGGCGCCAGCATCTGCGATTGGCTCGGAATGCTGCTGCCCGGATAATCGAACGGGCCGCCGCGTTCAAGCGGCGTGCTTGGGACGGATCCAGCCTTGTCCATATGCGGTCTCCAAAAAACTCAGCACGTCCGGGCGCAAATCCGCGCCGGGAAATGCCTGCTCCAGATTTTTCACAATGGCATCGATGGAGGATGCGCCATCGATGCGCTTCAAAATCTCGCCGGCGCTGCCGGAAAGTTTGACCATGCCTTCCGGATACAGCAGCACGTGCGCCTGTTGCGCGGGCTCCCATTGCAGGCGGAAGTGGCGCGTAATTTCGAGCACTGTTTCCGCACCGAGCGCCGGCCGTTCATTGGGGTTGGACATGGCTTCTTTCGCAGGGTTTGCAACAACTAATCATGCCGTTTGCTTGCGCGCCACGCGATAACATCTTCCGGCGTCACGTAATTGATCTGCATCGCGTCGAGCATGCACCACAAGACATCAAGCTTGAACTGCAGGATATCAAGCGCCCGTTCCTGCTGCTCGCGGGTCTTGAAATAATCGAGCGAGATGCGCAATCCGTGCTCGACATCACGGCGTGCTTCCGACAACCGTTTGCGGAAATAATCATAGCCGCTCTTGTCGATCCACGGGTAAACCTCGGGCCAACTCGCGAGCCGCGCCTTGTGAATCTCGGGCGCGAACAATTCCGTCAAGCTTGAGCATACCGCCTCCTGCCATGTCGCGCGGCGCGCGAAATTCACATACGCATCGACGGCGAAGCGCACGCCAGGCAGAACATGTTTGAGTGAAGTGATGTCGTCGCGCTTCAGTCCCACTGCTTCGCCGAGGCGCAGCCACGCCTCGATGCCGCCTTCTTCGCCTTCCAGCCCGTCGTGATCGGTAATGCGCTTGATCCATTCACGCCGCACATCGCGATCCGGCGTGTTCGCCATGATCGCGGCGTCCTTGATCGGGATACTGATCTGATAATAGAAGCGGTTGTAGACCCAGCCCTGAACCTGCTCGCGGTTCAGCTTGCCGCTGTTCATCGCAACGTGAAACGGATGATGGATGTGATAGCGGCTGCCCTTGGCCCGCAATTCCTGCTCGAATTCCTGCTTGCTCCACGGCAGGTCTTTCTGAAGCTCGCGTTGCCCGTTTTCTGCGGCGCCCATCTGCTATCCTTTAACGTCTGATACGGTCTGGTTTGTCATTGCGAGCGTTGGTTTGTCGTCATTCGAGCGCTGGTGTGTTTGTTCAGCCTTTAGCCCCGGACTTGATCCGGGGGAAGCAATCTCGCTTCGTACTGATAACGAACGGCTGTGCTCCGCGCGATGACATTACAGGATGATCTCCATCCCATCATACGCCACCTCTATTCCGGCGGCTTCCAGCTCCGCCCGCTCGCGCGATTCCTCATTCAAAATCGGATTGGTATTGTTGATGTGGATCAAAACCTTCCGCGGTTTCGGGAATTGTCGCAATGCCGCCATCATGCCGGCTTCACCGGATTGCGGCAGATGACCTATCTCGCGGCCGCGCTTTTTCGAGACGCCGAGCTTGATCATTTCATCGTCAGTCCAGAACGTGCCATCGACGAGCAGACAATCGGCGTTGCCCATGAATTCGCGCAAATGCGGCTCGATTTCGCCGAGCCCGGGAGCATAAAACAGGCTTTTACCAATGGCTGTATCGGTGATGCGCATGCCGATGTTGTCGCCTTCATGCGGATCATTGCGGTGCGGCGAGTAGGGCGGCGCCGCGCTTTTCAAAGGCAGCGCGGAAAACGACAGATGCGCCACGCCGTCGATCCGGAAGCTGCTGCCGGCCTCGGTCGGCAGACGGCGCCAGTTCACGCTGCAATAATGGCCGAGGATGTTGAATAGCGGATTACCGGTCGTCAAATCCTCTCGCGCCATGTCGGTGCAGTAGAGCTCGAGCGGCTTGCCTTCGCGCAGCATCAAAAGGCCGGTGGTATGGTCGATCTGGCTGTCCATGAGCACGATCGCGGTAATCGCGGTATCGCGAAGCTGGCGCGCGGGCTGCAATGCCGGAAACGCTTTCAGTTGCGCGAGGATGTCGGGCGAGGCATTGAAGAGCACCCAGTTCACGTCGTCGCCGGTCAGCGCGATCGACGATTGCGTGCGTGCCGTGGCCTTGATGGTTCCTTTGCGCAAGCCATCGCAATTCGGGCAGTTGCAATTCCACTGCGGAAAGCCTCCGCCTGCCGCCGCGCCGAGAACTCTGACTTTCATCGATAACGATCCACTAATTATCCAATAAACGCATTCGTCCTTTGCAGGGAAAAGCTGCCGCGACAGAAGCAGGCGCCACGGTTAAAATGAGTCGAGTACCAACACGTCAAATGACAAGGGAGCCTTGCGGGCCCCCTTGGCTATGTGGCTTGAAAGCTAACAAGCCCGCATCGTTCTGAAGTCTATTCGTTTTCCGAACTAGCGATTCAGAATGTACATCGTCACTTCGAAACCGAAACGCATATCGGTGAATTCAGGTTTGTTCCAAGCCATAGTCATCTCCAAAGATTTAAGTTGATTGCAAAGCCCAAGTTTCTCGATTGGGGAAACCAGCAGGCTGGAAACTTGTCCGGATCAGCTCCATCCAACCGGCTCATCCAGAGGTTTCAGATCCCGTAATTTCGGGTTCATTGTCAGCCAGCCGAGCGCTGCCCGCCACGGTGCATTCCCTCAATCGCGCGTAATGATTTTCATGAGTCTGATTCTGGCCGGCAGGATGTTTGTCGACACAAACGATGCGTGCAAACCGTCGGCGGCATGCAGAAAGACGTCGCTGTGATTGCCGCGCCTGCGTCAGCCGACTCCGTGAATCGCGCGCACAATGCGCAAATGTTGGTGGCGCTGGTGCTATCCGTCGCGGTTCATGGCGCCGTCATTACATGGACGCCGCTGTTTCGTTTCAAACCTGTCGAGCCGCCGCCGCCGGTCATCACGGTCGAGCTCATGCCGAAGGTTGCGGAGCCGCCGGCAGAGATCGCACCGGCGCCGCCGCCCCCGCCTGAAGTCATACCCGAACCGGAGCCCGAGCCGCTAATCGAGCCTCCGGCCGAGCCGGTGCCCGAAGTGGCGCCTGAGCCCGAACCGATACCGGAACCGATACCGGAACCCGAACCGATACCCGAACCCGAACCGAAACCCAAGCCCAAACCGAAATCGGTGCGGAAGAAACCGGTTCCGGTAAAAGTGCCGACGCCAGCGCCGGAGATAGCGCCGCCCGCCGAGCCCGCGCCGCCAGTTGCGCCGCCGCCGATAGTCGCGGCACCCGCCGAAACGCCGCCGCCGGTCGCCATTCCCCCCGAACTATTGCAGCCGAAAAAACCGCCAGCGCAGCCGGTCGACGATGAGTTGCTCGACGGCTACGCGCAACTCCTGTCCGGCGTGATCGGCAAATTCCAGAAGTATCCGCGCCTGGCGCAAATGCGCGGTTGGGAAGGCACCGTTGAAGTGCTGCTCAAGATCGCAGCCGGCGGCGCGGTTCGCGATATAACGGTCGTCAAGTCGAGCGGCTTCGATGTTCTCGATGACCAGGCGCTGGCGATGGTCAAACAGGCGACGCCGTTGCCCAAGCCGCCGGCCAATCTCGGCGCACAGGATTTCAGCGTCAGGGTTCCGATTGTTTTCCGGCTGCAGAAATAACGAGTGTCTCGGTTCGTACCTGCATGCATCGGGGACCGTTCGCCCCCGGATCGAGTCCGGGGTTAGCTCTGACCTTTGTCGAAGGATGGTTCGACAAGCTCACCACGAACGGCCTAACTGAGAAACTATCGCTGCCTCGCCGCGTATGCCGCTTCGGTACGGTGCGCTACACTTGCCGCAGTTTCAAATCCGGAAAGGTTATGAAGTTCATTGTCTCGTCTTGCCTGATATGGGCTTTTGCAACGGCTGCCGCCGCGTCCGATCCCGGACTTTTGCAGCCTCGTAAAGTGGCCGAAGGCGTCTATGCTTTTATCGGCGCGCTCGAGGATGTCAGCGCGGCAAACGACGGCAATGTCATCAACAGCGGTTTCATCGTCGGTGATGACGGCGTCATCGTCATCGATACCGGCGTCAATTTCCGGCACGGCCAAAGGATTCTTGCGGCGATACAATCGACAACCGGAAAGCCGGTGGTGCTCGTGCTCAACACCCATCCACATCCGGAAAACGTTCTCGGCGATAGCGTGTTCACGAAGCTCGGCGCGCGCGTCGCCGCGACCCCGGCCACGGTTCAGGCGATGGAGCAGCGCTGCGAAGTATGCTACAAACATGTTGCCGGCATTCTCGGCGAAGCGGCCATGGCGGGCACCGACATCGTGATTCCCGAGCCGCTCGGCGAAAAGGCCGCGCCGCGTGCGCGGATCATCGACGCCGGCGGACGGAAGCTCAGACTCTTGCACTACGGCTGGGGCCATACCGAGGGCGACCTTGCCGTGCTCGACGTCAAAACCGGCGTGCTGTTCGCGGGCGGCCTGGTTTCGCTGGACCGGATTCCGGTCATGATGCAGGCGAGAGTGAGACCCTGGATCGCGACGCTGGAGCAGTTGCGAAACGTGCCGTTCAAGATCCTCGTTCCCGGCCACGGGCCGATTTCGAAACCGAAGCGCATGGACGACACCCTGAACTACCTTCGCGATCTGCTGAAGTCGATCGGAAAGCAGTACCGCGCCGGCGACAGCGTATTCGATGCGCTGCACCGTACAACAATGCCGGCCTACCAGAACTGGGCGCTGTATCCCGAGACACATCTTCTGAATGTGCAGCACGTCTACAGCGAACTCGAAAGGGCGGAGTTTCAAGGTAGCGTAAAGTGAGCTTGCGCTTTCGCATCAACGTGCTGATTACGGCGCTGATGTTACTGTTGCTGGCCGCCATGGCGTGGATGACGATCAACGACACGCGCAGCTCTTTGCGCGAGGAAATCGAAGCGAGCACCAAAGTCACCATCCAGTTGCTGACTTCGGTTGTCTACAGCAGCCAATTTTTGCCGGGCGGCGTGTTGCCGAACCGTATCATGCTCGACTTTTTAAAAAATCTCGGGCGCGTGCGCGCCAACGAAATCCGGCTGTACGATGGCATCGGAGACTTGATCTACACGTCGCCGCCCTCGAAGTACAAGGCCGGTCTTTACGCGCCGCAATGGTACGCGGATCTGGTCGCGCCGCGCCCGGAACATACGACGCTGCGAATACGCAACGGCACCCTCGTTATCATCCCGGATCCGTCGCGGGCAACGCTCGATGCGTGGGACGATTTCGTCAAGCTCGGCTGGATCGCGCTGGCGTTCTTCATTATGATCAACGCGTTGATGTTCTGGCTGGTCGGGCGTTGGCTGCGGCCGATCAAAGTAATCCTCGGCGGCTTGTCGGAAATGGAGCGCGGCCGGTTCGATGCGCGGTTGCCGGATCTTACGCTGCCGGAATTCGCCGCGATCAGTCATACCTTCAACCGCATGGCCGACGCGCTCGAGGACAGCCAGGCCGAAAACCGGCGTCTTGCGTTGCTGGTCAAACAATCGTCGGATGCGATCATGATTTACGACCTGCAAGGCAATATCACGTTCTGGAATCCCGCCGCCGAGCGGCTGTTCGGCTACACGGCGGCGCAAGTCGACGGCAAACCGGCGACGCTGCTGACGCCGCCCGAACGCGTTGCCGAAATCGCGCAGAATCTGGAGGGGATCGCGCGCCGCGAGCTGATCGAAAATTTCGAAACCGAACGCGTGACCAGCGACGGCCGCGTGCTTGAAGTCGCCTTGTCGGCGGCGCCGCTGATCGATCCGCACGACGAGCGCGTGATCGGCCAGATTTGCAGCATGCGCGACATTACCGAAAACAAACGCGCGCAGCAGACCGCGCGCGAGCTGGACGAGAACCGCAAGCTGACGCAGTTGATTCAAAGCCACGTCGAGGAGGAGCGCCGCCACCTGGCGCGCGAGCTGCACGACGAACTCGGCCAGTGCGTGACCGCGATCAAGTCTATCGGCTACTCGATCGCCAGCCGCAGCAAGGACGGCGGCAGCAAGGACGCCGCCGCCGATATTCACGAAAACGCGCAGACCATCGTTTCCGTAGCCAGCCATATCTACGACGTCGTGCACGGCATCATTCGCGATCTGCGGCCAAGCGGACTCGATCATCTGGGCTTGCTCGAAACTCTCAGCGATACCGTCAATACCTGGCGCGCGCTTCATCCTGAAATCGAATTCGACGTGCGTTTGCAAGGCAAACTCGACGATCTCGGCGAGACCATCAATATCACGCTCTACCGCCTGGTCCAGGAATGCCTGACCAATCTTGTGCGTCACGCCGCCGCGAGTAAAGCCGAGATTTCGCTGACCCGCGGCGACGGCAGCATAAAGTTGATGGTGGCGGATAACGGCAAGGGCATCGGCGCCGGCGCAGCGAAAAACGGTCACTTCGGTCTGATCGGCATGCGTGAACGCGTGCAGGCGTTGCATGGCAGCTTCGAAACGGAAAGCCGGCCGGGCGCCGGATTGCGGGTGATCGTCGTTCTTCCGCTGGAAGCCGCGGCATGAGCGCGATCCGGGTGATGCTGGTCGATGACCACGCTGTTGTGCGCATGGGTTTCCGGCTGCTGCTGGGGGGCGCATCCGACGTTGAGGTCGTCGCCGAAGCCGAAAGTGGCGAGGCTGCGTGCAGCGATTACGTCAAGATCAAACCCGACGTTATGGTCATGGATTTGTCGATGCCGGGCATCGGCGGGCTCGAAGCCATAACGCGCATCCTCGCCAGACATCGCGAGGCGAAAATTCTTGTGCTCTCGGCTCACGACGACACCATGCACCCGAAGCGCGTTCTGCAGGCGGGCGCGCTCGGCTATCTGTCGAAACGCAGCGCGCCGGAGGAACTGATTGCGGCGATCCGCCAGGTCGCGCAGGGAAAAATCTTCCTTGAACCGAAAATGGCGAATCAGCTCGCGGTTCAGCAATTGACAGGCGAGAAGAACCCGGTAGATGTGTTGAGCCCGCGCGAATTCGAGGTGTTCATGCTGCTGGCGAAAGGTAAGCCGGTGAACGAGATCGCCGAATTGCTGTTTCTGAGCCCGCGTACGGTCGGTACGCATTTGTACAACATCAAGCAGAAGCTCGGCGCCGGCAATTCGGCTGAAATCGCATTGATTGCAATGCGCGCCGGGTTGCTGGAGCCGTGACGCCGGTGACGCCGGCTCTGGGCGCCGGCCCGTCACAACCGGGCGAACCTAATGAAAATCATTAGGCCGCAATCACGCTTTTCTGCTATTGCGGCGCCGCCGGGCCGCGCATACTGCAATCGTACTGAAACTTAATCAACAACCGTCAAGGAGATAACCATGGCTTGGAACAAACCTGAGTTCACCGATATGCGTTTCGGTTTTGAAGTCACGATGTACATTCTGAATCGCTAGCGCTAGAAAACTTCCTCCTGAAAGGGCTGTCCGCACGGACAGCCCTTTTTTATTCAGCATTACGGTTATCGGATTAGGCGCGCTCGGAAGCAGCGCTGCGCCGCGGCAGCGCTTGCGCCAGGGCGATCAGGGGTTCGGGGACGTGAACATCGAAGCCTTGCGCGTAATCGACGCCGATTTCGCGCAGCTTGGCGAGTATCCGGCCATTTTCAACGAATTCGGCGATGGTCTTGATGCCCATCACGCGCGCGATGCGCATGATCGCTTCGACCATCGCATGATCGACGGGATCGTCGGCGATATCCCTGACGAAGCCGCCGTCGATTTTGATGTAATCGACCGGCAGATTCTTGAGATAACCGAACGACGACAAGCCGCTGCCGAAATCGTCCAGCGCAAAGAAGCATCCCATCTGCTTCAAGGTCAGCATGAATTCATTCGCACGATTGAGGTTGGCGATCGCGGCGGTTTCGGTGATCTCGAAACAGATCGCAGCCGGCGGTGTGCCGCTGCGCTCGAATTGATCGATGACGAATTCGAGAAAGTGCAAATCGGAAATGCTGGTTCCCGACAGGTTGATTGCGTACAGGCATTCGCCCGGCGCGCGCCGGTGCATTTCCCGGTAGTGCGCGCCGTGGCTCGCGAATAGCGTGCGGATCACCCAGCGGTCGATTTCCGGCATCAGGTTGTAGCGTTCGGCCGCCGGAATGAAGGCCATCGGCAGCACGACATTGCCTTTTTCATCCTGCAGGCGCAGCAGCAACTCGTAGTGCTCGCCGCGCGCAGGAGCCGATTTGCTGATCGGCACAATGCCCTGGTAATACAGAAAGAAACGGTTTTCTTCGAGGCCGGCGGTGATGCGCGACAACCAGTCCATTTCGCCGTGACGATGGCGGATTTCGGCGTCGTCCGGTGTAAACAATTGGACGCGGTTGCGCCCGTTGTCCTTGGCCATGAAGCACGCGGTATCGGCCGCCGACAGCAGCGCTTTCATGCTTTCGCTGTGCTCGGTGATCGCTACAAGACCAGCGGATGCGCCGACCGTGAACAGCTGCTTGCCCCAGGTGAAGCGGAAATCGCGGATCGCTTCGACCAGCAGTTCGGCAATGCGCTGCGCCTGTTCGAGCGGGCAATCTTCGAGCAGCACGCCGAATTCGTCGCCGCCGAGCCGCGCCAGGGTATCGGAGCGGCGCATCTTGCTCATCAGCAGACTCGCCAGTTGACGCAGCAACTCGTCGCCCGCGAGATGGCCGCTGGTGTCGTTGACCACCTTGAACTGATCGAGATCGATGTAAAGCAGCGCATGATGCGTGCCGCTGATCTTGGCGTTGTGCAGCAGCGCCTCGGACGCTTGCTCGAAGCCGCGCCGGTTCAAAAGATCGGTCAACGCGTCGTGGCTCGCCTGGTGCGAAATCTGATCGGCCATTTCGCGCGCGAGCGTGACGTCGTGGAACACCAGCACGACGCCGGCATCGCCGCCTTCCCGGGTTCGGATCGGCGCTGCCGAATCCTCTATCGAATACTGCGAGCCATCGCGCGACAGCAGCAGGTTATGCCCGACCGATTGCACCGGGGCGCCATTGCGCAAAACTCTGGCGACCGGATTTTCCAGCGGCTCCTGGCTGGCCTGATCGATGACGCGAAAAACCTGTTCGAGCGACTGGCCGAACGCTTCGTCCTGATTCCAGCCGGTCAAGCGTTCGGCGACCGGGTTCAGATAACTGATGCTGCCACGCGCGTCGGTCGTGATCACGGCGTCGCCGATCGATTCGAGCGTGACCTGTGCCAGTTCTTTTTCCTTGAACAGGGCTTCCTCGGCTTGCCGATGATCGGTCAGATCGTTGACCAGCACATAGAAGCCGAGCACCTGGCCGGCGTTGCTGAAATGCGGGACGTAGGTGCTTTGCACGTAGCGGCGCACGCCGTCTTTCTCGATATCGAGTTCGAACGACACGTGCTCGCCGGCCAGCGCTGCGTCGATGAACGATTTCACGCCTTCGTAAGTTTCGTCGCCGAGCACTTCCCGCATCGTGCAGCCGAGCATTTCCATGACGCCGATGCTGACCCATTCTTCGTAGGTCTGGTTGTAAAAACGGTAACGCTCTTCGGTATCGACATACGCAATCAGCGCCGGGATATTGTCGGCGATCATGCGCAACCGCTGCTCGGACGCTTGCAGCGCCTGCTCGGCCTGCTTGCGATACGTGACATCGCTCGCGGTTACCGCAACGCCACTGCCCAGCGGCACGACCTGATAACGCAACCACGTCGCAGCCGACCCGGACAAGGTCGACGATAGCTCTTCCTGCAGCGGCCTGCGGGTTTCAGCGACCCGCACATATTTCTCGAAAAAGTTGCCGCTCTCCCTGCCGGGCGCCAGCGC
>JACDAM010000248.1 GCA_013695435.1 Burkholderiales bacterium
AGTAACACTCGCGTTTGGCAGCGCATTGGCTACACTGGCCGCCATGCCTATCGCCAGCGCGGCCGGCAACCCGTTCGCACTGGAATCGTTAGGCAGCGGTTATCAGGTTGCGGACGCCGAGAAAAAAGCCGATGGCAAGTGCGGCGAAGGAAAGTGCGGCGGTAGCAAGACCGAAGGCGCAAGCGCTGGCGACAAAAAAGCTGACGGCAAGTGCGGCGAAGGAAAGTGCGGCGCCACTTCGCACGGCCCGACCGATGCCAGCGACAAAAAAGCTGACGGCAATGCGGCTGAAGCCAGCAATAAAAAGCAGTAACAGCGAGGCAGCGCCGGTCGAGGCGATTCTCACGTCGCCCGAGCCGGTCACGTTGCCCGGCCCGCCAGCGCTGTCGGGTATTCACGGTGCGGGCCTCGGCCTGCGCCGTGAACTCATCCCCGAACTCAAGGCGCACAAGCCCGATGTCATCGATTTTTTTGAAGTCGCGCCGGAAAACTGGCTCGAAATCGGCGGCGCCAGCGCCAGGGATTTTCGCTACTTCACCGAGCGCTACCCGTTCACCAGCCATGGCTTGTCGTTATCGCTCGGCGGGCCCGAGCCGCTCGACGAAATATTTTTGACGCGCGTCAAGAAATTCCTGCGCGAACACAGGATTGCGCTGTACAGCGAACATCTAAGCTACTGCAGCGACGACGGCCACTTGTACGATCTGTTGCCGATTCCGTTTACGGCGGAGGCGGTCCGCTATGTCGCCGAGCGCATCCGCCGCACCCAGGAGATTCTCGAACAGAAGATTGCGATCGAGAACGCCTCGTTTTACGTCGCGCCTGCAATCAACGAATTGTCGGAGCTTGAATTCATCAACGCCGTGGTCGCGGAAGCCGATTGCTGGCTGCACCTTGACGTCAACAACGTCTACGTGAACAGCGTCAACCATCGCTACGATGCGGTCGAATTTTTGCGCGGATTGCCGCGCGAGCGCGTCGCCTATCTGCACATCGCCGGGCATTATAACGAGGCCGAAGATCTGATCGTCGATACCCACGCCGCCGACGTGATCGAGCGCGTCTGGCAACTGCTCGAGTTCACGTACCGGCACTTTGGCGTGCACCCGACTTTGCTCGAGCGCGACTTCAATATTCCGCCGCTTGCCGATTTGACGCGGGAAGTCGAACGCATCGCCGGAATGCAGGCGCAAGCCCTGGCAAGCATCGTCAGAAATGCGCAAACCGCCTGACGGGCTGCCCGGGTTTCAGCAGTACCAGTTCGCGTTTACCCGGCACATTCGCAACCCGGCGCAGAATCCGCGGCCGGCCGGTGTCGAGCCGCGCCGCATGGCGATTTACAACGATCTGCTCTACAACAACGTCGAGAGTTTCTTGCTCAGATGTTTTCCGGTTTGCCGAAAAATTCTGGGCGAATCGGAGTGGAACGCGCTGGCGCGCGATTTCTTCGCCAATCACCGAAGTGGGGCGCCGTTGTTTCGCCAGATTCCCGAGGAATTCGTGCGGTTCATCGAATCGCGCGGCGATCATCCCGACCAGCCGCCGCTTTTCCCCGCTTTCCTGCCCTATCTCGCGCATTATGAATGGGTCGAACTCTGGCTCGATGTGTCGCCGTTGGTCGTGGACATGACCCGGATCGACGCGGAAGGCGATTTATTGCTCGGCGCGCCGGCGCTGAATCCGGTTTCGCTTCTGCTGCATTATCCGTACGCCGTTCACCGTATCGGCGAAGGCTACCAGCCGACGCCGGAGCAGCAGGAAACGACGTGGCTGCTGGCATTTCGCAACCTCGACGACAAAGTCCGATTCATCGCCCTGAACCCGGTAGCGGCGCGCCTGATTGCCTTGATCCAGGATGAGCCGCAGGGTGAGCAAGCCAAGCGCCAGACGGGAAAAGCCATTCTGGAAAAGATAAGCGCGGAATTGCAGCATCCTGATCCGGCTGTCGTACGAGCCGGCGGCGTCGAGATCATGCAGAACCTGCGCGAGCAGCAGGCGTTGCTCGGCGTCTGGATATAAAGCGGGCTCGGGCGTCCGCTATTTCCTGTGCGGCGGCGCGTCGCCGATGGCCCGCACGGTCGCCTCGAAACTCACCTCTATCCGCGTCTTGTCTGCTCGTTCGAGCTGGATCGTCAACGGCACTTTGTCGCCGCGCGAGAGCGGTTTTTTCAGATCGATCAGCATGATGTGATAACCGCCGGGCGCAAAGCGCAACGCCTGGTTAGCTGGCACATCGACTTTTTCGACGCCACGCATTGTCATCACGCCATTATCCATCCCGGACAAATGGATTTCGGCGCTTTCCGCTATCCCGCTTTCCACACCGACGATTCTTGCCCGCACCGGGCTCGATATTTCGAGGAAAGCGCCGGTCACCGTCTGCCCGGGCACGGTTGCCCTGACCCACGCATCGGTCACGGTAACGGGTTCAACCCCCGCGACCATGGCGGAACTGGTAAACAACGCGAGCAGCGCAGACAGGGTCAGTCCAAGGCTGCGATTTGTCCTCGAATGCATGTCGATTCCTTGTCTTGATTTCACGTAATCAGGGGCGGTGGTTCAAGCCCGGCCAGCGTTCCCATCGACACGGGCTGAGCTTATAATCAGGGCTTTTGCACACTCCCCGATGAGATTCTTTCCGCTATTTCTGCTGTTGCCGTCCCTGCTGTTCGCGCAACAGCTCCCACCTGTCCCGCAAGCCCCTGCGGTCGCCGCCAGAGCGTTTATCCTGACGGATTTCGCGACGCAGTCTGTGATGACCAGCGCCAATCCACACGAGCGCATCGAGCCTGCATCACTGACCAAGCTGTTGACGGCCTATCTGGCGTTCGGTGCAGTCAATGAGAAAAGACTGTCGCTGACGCAGGTGGTTCCGGTATCGAAGCGAGCCTGGCGCGCGCCCGGCTCGCGCATGTTCATTCAGCCCGACAAGCCGGTCACGGTCGAGGAATTGCTGCGCGGCATGATCATTCAGTCCGGCAACGACGCGTGCATCGCGCTGGCCGAGGCGATCGCCGGCAGCGAAGAGGCGTTCGCCGAATCGATGAATCGCGCAGCGCAGCGGCTGGGTATGAAAAACTCGCACTTCACGAACTCATCGGGCCTGCCCGACCCGCAGCACTATACAACCGCCCACGATCTGAGCTTGCTGGCTGCCGCCGTGATCCGCGATTTCCCGGAATTCTACCCGCTGTATTCGGTCAAGGAATACAGGTACAACAACATCACGCAGGCCAATCGTAACCGGTTGCTGTGGACTGATCCGTTTGTCGATGGGCTGAAGACTGGACATACCGAAGCGGCCGGCTATTGCCTGGTCACGTCCGCCAGGCGCAACGAGCGGCGGCTGATTTCCGTGGTGCTCGGAACCAGTTCCGAAGCGGTTCGCGCAGCCGAAAGCCAGAAGCTGCTCAATTACGGTTTCCAGTTTTTCGACACGGTGCGCCTGTATGAAAAGAATCAGCCGGTCGCGACCATGCCGGTCTGGAAAGGCGCACAGGAAAAGATCGAGGCCGGCTTTACGCAGGATCTGTTTTTGACGCTGCCGAAAGGCCACGCCGAACATTTGCAGGCGACTCTGGAAAGCAGCCAGCCACTGCTGGCGCCGATCGCCGCCGGCCAACAGCTCGGTACCGTCAACGTCACCCTCGCCGGGAAGCCGGTCGGCGCATATCCGGTCTACGCGCTCATAGATGTGCCGGTCGCGAATTTTTTCAAACGCACATGGGACGGCCTCCAGCTCTATTTCAAGTGAATCCGGCTTTGGACGACGCGGTCTACCTGAACGGCGAATTCATGCCGCTTGTCGATGCACGAATACCGGTGCTCGATCGCGGTTTCATTTTCGGCGATGGCATTTATGAAGTCGTGCCGGTTTATTCGCGGCAGCCGTTTCGTCTCGATGAGCATCTGCGGCGCCTCGACAACAGCCTGGCCGCGATCCGTCTGCGCAATCCGCACTCGCATGCCGAATGGCGCAGTCTGCTCGAACAATTGATTGCCCGGCAGAATTGCGAGGATCAATACATTTATCTGCACATCACGCGCGGCGTGGCGAAGCGCGATCATGCTTTTCCGGTGGGCGTAGCGCCGACGATTTTCATGATGAGCAGTCCGCTCATGCCGGCGCCGCATTCCTTGCTGGAGTCCGGCATAGCGGCGATTACGGCGCAGGATAATCGCTGGCTGCGTTGCGATATCAAGGCGACTTCGCTGTTGCCGAACGTGCTGCTGCGGCAGTTGGCTGTTGATGCCGGAACCGCCGAAACGCTGCTGCTGCGCGATGGCAATCTGATCGAAGGTTCGGCAAGCAGCGTTTTCGCCGTTCACGACGATACCGTGCTGGCGCCGCCGAAAAATCATCTGATGCTGCCGGGCATCACTTATGACGTTGTGCTGGAGCTTGCCGCCGCGAATGGAATCCGGCACGAAATACGCGAAATTCCCGAGCGTGAAATGCGCGGTGCGCAAGAGCTTTGGCTGCTGTCTTCGACCAGGGAAGTCCTTGCGATCACGGCGCTCGACGGCAAGCCGGTTGGGAATGGCAAGCCCGGCGCGCTGTTCAAACGCATGTATAAGCTTTATCAGGATTACAAGATGACGGTGATGCGACATTCCCATGCCGCGACGAAAGCATAACCTGAACCGCGATGCCGATGCAGCCGTCACTAATCGAATATCCATGCCAATTTCCGATCAAGATCATGGGAACCACGCAAGAGGGTTTCGCCCAGAACATGCTCGCGATCGTGCTGCGCCACGCGCCGGATTTCGATCCGGCGACGGTCGAAATGCGCAGCAGCAAAAAGGGCAATTATCTGAGCCTGACCTACACCATCAACGCCACCTCGCGCGAGCAGGTCGATGCGCTTTATCGCGAGTTGTGCGATCACCCGATGGTGGTCATGGCGCTGTAGCCGCGGAATGACTCCGGGCGTCCTGCAACCCGTGCGCAAGGCCCCGATCTTCGTGCCTTCCGCAGCCAATACCGTTATCGCGAACCACGGCCTCGCCGAATATGTGCCAGTCTGGCGCGCGATGCAGGATTTTACCGCGACCCGTACCGCACAGACGCCCGACGAAATCTGGCTGGTTCAGCATCATCCGGTTTATACGCAGGGATTGAACGGCCGGGACGAGCATCTGCTCGATCCGAACACCGGTATCCCGCTCGTCCGCACCGATCGCGGCGGCCAGATCGCTTACCACGGCCCCGGGCAAATCGTCGTTTACCTGCTTCTCGATCTGGCCCGGCTGCAACTTGGCGTCAACGAGTTGGTTAAAACCGAGGAACTCGCGATCATCGATCTATTGCATGGGCACGGCATTTCGGCATGGCGCAAGGCTGGCGCGCCGGGCGTCTACGTCGGCGGCGCCAAGATCGCCGCGCTGGGCCTGCGCGTAAAGCGCGGTTGTTGCTACCATGGCGCGGCGCTGAACGTCCACATGGATCTCACGCCGTACCGCGCGATCAATCCGTGCGGCTATCCCGGCCATGCCGTCACGCAAACCAGCAGTCTGGGAATGAACGCAGGCCCGGAAATGCTGGGCAGACAGCTTGCCGAAAAAATCCTGCGCCTGATTCATGCGGCGCGCGAAATTCCAAAAAGATGGGACTGAGTTGACATGGATGTAAATGAACGGCAAACCGGCGAACTGAAAACCGCGCGCATCCCGATCAGGATCGTCGCGCACGAGCGGCTGAAAAAGCCCGACTGGATACGCGTAAAAGCGCCAGCTAGCGCGCGTTTCTACGAGATCAAGCGCATATTGCGCGAACACGAATTGCACAGCGTGTGCGAAGAAGCATCCTGCCCGAACATCGGTGAATGCTTCGGCAATGGCACGGCGACTTTCATGATCCTCGGCGATCTGTGCACGCGGCGCTGTCCGTTCTGCGATGTCGCGCACGGCCGGCCGCGGCCGCCTGATGCGAACGAGCCGCTGAATCTCGCAAGAACCATCGCCGCGCTCAAGCTCAAGTACGTTGTCATAACGAGCGTGGATCGCGACGATTTGCGCGATGGCGGCGCTGCGCATTTTGCCGATTGCATACAGGCAATCCGCGCGCATTCTCCGCAGACGAAAATCGAAACGCTCGTGCCAGATTTTCGCGGCCGCCTCGATCGCGCGCTCGACATTATGAGCGCCAGTCCGCCCGACGTCATGAATCACAATCTCGAAAGCGTGCCGCGCCTGTACAAGCAGGTGCGGCCGGGTTCCGACTACGCCCATTCGCTGAAATTGCTCGCCGGCTTCAAGGCGGGGCATCCATCGATTCCGACAAAATCGGGCTTGATGCTGGGGCTCGGAGAAACCGACGATGAAATCCTGCGAGTCATGCGCGATCTGCGAACGCATGACGTTGACATGCTAACGTTAGGCCAATACCTGCAACCGAGCGCGCATCATCTGCCGGTGCTGCGCTATGTCGAACCGTTAGTCTTCGAGGAATTCGAACGGAGCGCGCGCGAGATGGGATTCAGCCACGCCGCCTGCGGCCCACTGGTTCGTTCGAGCTATCACGCCGATCGTCAGGCGCATGGCTTGGTAGAATCATAAGAGAAAAATCCCGGTTCGAATTAGAAATTAGCTTCGAGGACAGCTAACCATGACGACTCAACTTCTGGAAATCCGGTCCGGCGCCCGCAACGTGGTCAGTGAAGCGGCCGAAGGGCGGCTACAGCTCATGCCGCTCAGTGTCGAGCAATATCACCGCATGATCGATGAGGGCATCCTGGCCGAGGACATGCGCGTCGAGCTGCTAGACGGCATGCTCGTGCCCAAGGACAGAGGGGACCCTGGAGGCGACGCGATGGTAATCGGAGAAGAGCATGCATACGTAGTCAACCAGTTGGCGCGGCTCGACCGCCGCCTTGGCGATCGTGCAGTGCATATGCAAACTCAACAACCCATCGTCATCCCGGAAGACGGCGAGCCCGAACCCGATGCCGCGATCGTGCTGCGGCCGATCAACACGCTGGGTAAGCCGCTCGCACGTGATGTGTCCTGCGTCATCGAGGTCGCCGGCACTTCGCTGCAACGCGACCGCACGACCAAACTCCGGCTCTATGCGCGCGGCGGCATCCCGCAGTACGTCATTATCAATTTGACTGACCGCAGCGCCGAGGAATATCTGCATCCGGACCCACAGGCGGGGGTCTACGCCGAACCCATTGTGCATACCGTCGGATCGGTCCTCAATCTCCAGCTAAACGCCGATCAGCATTTGAGCGTTGCCTTGACAGAACTATTTCCCAGCGGCCCGCTCCGTAAATAATCGTCGTGAGCAGAATCGCGAAGATATGGCCGAGCCGGTCAGACGACTTGATAACCGGCCTCGCGTTGATGCCGGAGCGCGAGCACGAGAATCGAGTCTTCTCTTTCCAGATAGCTGTAAAGCGCGATGAACCCGGTCTTGCGATGGGAGATGAGCAATTCGCGCAGTTCTTCGCCGGCGAGACGGCCGATCAGCGGGTGTCTTTCAAGAATTGTTATCGCTTCGCGAATCGTGGAAACAACTTCGGAGGCAATGTCCGGATCGCTGGCTGAATGGAATTCGAAAATGCGTTCGAAGTCCGCGAATGCCCTGCTCCGAATAGACTACTTGCGCCAAGCCTTTGCTTTCGGACGGCTTGTCTTTTTTCCTTGCGCAAGCGATTCCATGTAGAGATGAACTTCGTGCGCCGCGTAGCCCTTGCCGCTGCGAAGTATCTGTTTTCGCGCGGCGACGGCTTCGTTGAGGAATGACCTCCGCCGCTCGGCAAGCTCGGTTTGTTGTTCGATCGCTTCCAGCAAGTAAGCGTGCATTGACTGACCGCTGCCTTTAATCAGGGCCGACACTCGCTCCTTCAATGCAACAGGTAGTTTTATCGTCGTGGCAGGCATGGTTGTTTCGCCGAACAAGACTCGTACGACTATGGTAATACCGCAATTGGCAATCCATCAAGTAGATGGCCGGCTACCGCCTGGTATCAATGTAGCATTGGGTCGGCTAAGCTAAAATTGGGGAGTCAATGCACACCGCCGCAACTTCAGCGGCTGCCGGGACGATCAATGCGCCTGCTCCCAATTCGGCCCTACGCCGAGATCGACGGCGAGCGGGACGTCGAGTTTGGCGACGTTGCTCATCAATCCCGGAAGCTCGCGTTGTATCGTTTCAAGTTCTTCTGTCCGCACTTCGAGCACCAGTTCGTCATGGACCTGCATGATGAGCTTGCTGTTCAAATGACTTTCGACCAGCCAATTTTGGACAGCGATCATCGCCAGCTTGATCAGATCGGCGGCCGTGCCCTGCATCGGCGCGTTGATCGCCGCTCGCTCAGCGGCCTGCCGCCGCGGGCCGCTGCCGCCGCGGATTTCGGGCAGCCATAGTTTGCGGCCGAACACGGTTTCAACGTAGCCGTTTTCACGCGCCGATTCGCGCGTGCGCCGCATGTAATCGGCAACGCCGGTGTAGCGCGCGAAATAACGTTCCATGTACAACTGCGCGGCGCTGCGTTCGATGCCGAGCTGGACTGCAAGGCCGAACGAAGACATGCCGTAGATCAGGCCGAAGTTGATCGCCTTCACATAACGGCGTTGTTCGCTGCTGACCTGATCGATGGCGACGCCGAAAATTTCGGCAGCCGTCGCGCGATGAATATCCTCGCCGGCGGCGAATGCCTCGAGCAGCCGCGGGTCCTGCGAGATGTGCGCCATGATGCGCAGCTCGATCTGCGAATAATCCGCGGAAACGATATGCGCGCCGGGCGCCGCGATGAAGGCTTCGCGGATGCGGCGACCTTCCGCGGTGCGCACCGGAATGTTCTGCAGATTCGGATCGTTGCTCGCCAGGCGTCCGGTGACCGCGACCGCCTGGCCGTAAGTCGTATGTACGCGGCCGGTTGCCGCATTCACCATGCGCGGCAGCTTGTCGGTGTACGTCGATTTGAGTTTCGACAGCCCGCGATATTCGAGCAGCAGCTTGGGCAGCGGATAGTGGAGCGCGAGCTGCTGCAGCACGTCTTCGTCGGTCGACGGCGTCCCGCCCGGCGTTTTCTTGATGACCGGAATGCGCAGCTTGTCGAACAGGATTTCCTGTATCTGCTTCGGCGAATTCAGATTGAACGGCTGCTCGGCAAGTCGGTGCGCTTCGCTTTCGGCAGCGAGCATTTTTGCCCCGAGCTCGGCGCTCTGTGCGTCGAGCAGCGCGGCGTCGATCAGCACACCAGTGCGTTCCATGGCAAACAATACCGGCAACAGCCGCATCTCGATATCGCGATAGACCGCGAGCAATCCGGCGGCGGCGACACGCGGATGCAGGATAGCGTGCAGTTGCAGCGCGACGTCGACGTCCTCGGCCGCGTACTCCGTCGCGCGATCGAGGGCGACCTGACCGAAGTCGATTGCCGACAAGCCTTTGCCGACGACCTCGGCGTAAGTCAGCGTCTTCCAGTTCAGATGGCGATGCGCGAGATTGTCGAGATCGTGCGGGCGGTGGCTTTCCAGTACATACGATTGCAGCAGCGTATCGTGCGCGGCGCCGCGCAATGTGATGCCGTGGTCGGCGAGCACATGGGCGTCGTATTTCAGGTTGTGACCGAGCTTGGGACGCGCCGGGTCTTCGAGCCAGGGCTTGATTTTCGCGAGCGTCTGGTCGCGGTCGAGCTGTTGCGGCGCGCCGGGATAATCGTGCGCAAGCGGCAGATAGGCCGCCTCGCCGGCCGAGATCGCAAACGACAGGCCGACGAGCCGCGCGGGCTGGGAGTTCGAGCCGGCCGAGGTGTCGAAGGTGACGAGATCGGCGCGCCGGATGTTGTCGAACCAGCGTTCGAACTGCGCTTCGGTCAGTATCGTTTCGTAATGCTTTTCTCGCGGCGCCGATACGCTTTGCACGATTTCCGGTACGCCTGCTGGGGGCGCTAAGTCCCTTGGCTCCTGCACCCTAAGCCCTGAACTTTCCAGTTCGCGCCGCCACGTTTTGAATTCGAATCGCTCGTACAGCGCCGCAAGCCGCGTTGTGTCGGGCGCTGCGGCGACGAGATTGGCCAGACCCAGCGGCAGCGCGACATTGCGCTTGATAGTCAAAATCTCACGGGCTCGCGGCAACCAGTCGCGCGCTGCGCGCAGATTGTCGCCGACCTGTCCGGAAATTTCGTCGGCGTGCGCGATGACGCCGTCGAGCGAGCCGTATTGCGCGAGCCATTTCGCCGCCGTTTTGGGGCCGACTTTGGCGACGCCGGGAACGTTGTCGATGGCATCGCCGATCAAGGCCAGGTAATCGAGAAAGCGCGTGGGCGCGACACCGAACTTGGCGAGCACGGATGCTTCGTCGAGCGTTTCGTTGCTCATCGTGTTGACGACGCCGATATGCGCGTTGACAAGCTGCGCGAAATCCTTGTCGCCGGTCGAAATCACCGTTCGCACGCCGACTCGCTCGGCCTCGCACGCGAGCGTGCCGATCACGTCATCGGCTTCGACGCCGTCTATGGTCAAAAGCGGCCAGCCGAGCGCTCGTATGCATTCGTTCAAGGGCTCGATCTGACGCGCCAGATCGTCCATCATCGGCGCGCGCGTCGCTTTGTATGCGGGATATAGATCGTCGCGGAAGGTCTTGCCTTTGGCGTCGAACACGCAGGCGATATAATCGGCGGGCACATCGGTTCGCAACTTGCGCAGCATGTTGATCACGCCGTAGATTGCGCCGGTCGGTTCATCCTGCCTCGTGCGCAAATCGGGCAGCGCGTGATAGGCGCGATAAAGATACGATGAACCGTCAACCAGCAGCAGCGTCTTCGCCGCCGGCGATTTCATGCCGCCGCCCGCGCCGGATAGCGCGCGAAATGTCTCATTACAAAAAGGATGGAATCGTGAGAACCACGGACAAATTGCCGCAAACCGTCGCCCCGGAACTGCTCGAAGAATCGTGGTCGGAGCGCGAGTCGTGGCGCGTTTTCGGGATTATGGCAGAATTCGTCGAGGCGACCGAACGCCTGTCTCCGATCCGCCCGTCGGTCAGCGTCTTTGGCGGCGCGCGCATTCCGCAAGGGCATCCGTATTACGCGCTGACCGAGCAGATCGCACGCCAGTTGTCGGATGCGGGCTTTGCCGTGATCTCCGGCGGCGGCCCGGGAGCGATGGAAGCCGCCAACAAAGGCGCGTACTTCGGCAAATCGCCGAGCATCGGCCTGAATATCCAGTTGCCGTTCGAGCAGCACGGCAATCCGTATCAGGACATCAGCCAGACTTTTCGCCATTTCTTCGCGCGCAAATTCATGTTCGTGAAATTCGCCTCCGCCTACGTCGTGATGCCGGGCGGCTTCGGCACACTCGATGAGTTGACCGAAGCGTTGACGCTGATCCAGACCGGCAAAAGCCGCAGGATTCCGATCATCCTCGTGCACGAGCCGTTCTGGCGGGGCATGCTCGACTGGTTCAAAACCGCTCTGGTCGACGAGAACATGATCAGCGCCGAAGACATGCATCTGATTCAGGTCATCGACGAGCCGAAAGCCATCGTCGAGGCCATTTTCGACCACTACGAAAGCCGCGGTTTCGAGCCGTCCGCCGAAGAGCGGGAATTGCAATTGAATCTGTAGGAATCGCAGCGCGGACGGGCATCCACGCGGACGGCCGAACAGTCGGCCGTGATAAACTGGCGCCCTCCCAACAAGGACCAGACCCTATGCGCAGTGCGATCCTTGCCTTGCTGATGATGCACTTCGCGGCTTCCGCACTCGCGCAAAATGCCAAGCCGCCGCCCGAGCCGCCGAGCGCATCGCCACCTGAACTCGAACCATTGCCCGAAGCGCTGCCGCCGCCGCCCGGCGCTCCGTCTGAGGGCGATCTGGAGCCGCAGGTCACTATCATCGAGCGCGGCGAAAATACCATAGAGGAATATCGCTACAACGGCAGACTGTATCTGGTCAAAGTGACGCCGCCGCACGGCGTGCCGTATTATCTGATCGACCGCACAGGCGACGGCAATTTCAGCCGCAGCGATGTGCTCGACGGCGGCGTCAGTCCGCCGATGTGGGTCATCCATCAATTCTGATTGCCAGGCCATGTCATAGCGGCAGCGCCGGTTGCTATCTATCCATGTCCGTTTTCACCAACGTCAGTGCAGAACAACTCGCCGCCTGGCTGAAAAATTATTCGCTCGGCGCGCTGCTCGATTTGCAGGGTATCGCCGCCGGGATCGAAAACACGAATTATTTTGTCACGACCACGCACGGCAAATTCGTGCTGACCCTGTTCGAGAAATTGCAGCGCGCTGAACTCCCGTTCTATCTGAACTTGATGGCGCACCTGTCGCGGCACGGCATTCCTTCGCCCAAGCCGGTCGCCAACATCGACGATGAATTTCTCGGCGTATTGAATGGCAAACCGGCGAGCATCGTCAGTTGCCTGCCGGGCCAGCCGATCGAGCATCCGCAAGCTGCCGATTGCGCCGAGGTCGGCGAAATGCTGGCGGCCATGCATCTCGCCGGCCGCAGTTACAGCGCATCGATGCCCAATCCACGCGGACCGCGTTGGTGGAACGCGACAGCGCCGCGGGTGCGCCGATTCCTGCCGGCTGAGGAAATCGATCTGCTCGAGGCCGAAGTTCACTTCCAGTCGGGACATCGCTTCGACGATCTGCCGCGCGGCGCGATCCACGCCGATCTGTTTCGCGACAACGTGCTTTTTTCGGTTGGCGCGATCGGCGGCGTCATCGATTTTTATTTCGCGTGCAGCGATGCCTTGCTCTACGATGTCGCGATCGCCGTCAACGACTGGTGCACAGAGCGCGGCGCGCTCGATGCCGCAAAAACGGCGGCGCTGCTCGATGCCTATCACGCGACACGGCCGTTTACGGAAAACGAAAAACGCGCTTGGGCAGTCATGTTGCGCGCCGGTGCGTTGCGCTTCTGGGTATCGAGGCTTTTCGATTTTTACCTGCCGCGCCCCGGAGAACTGACGCACGCGAAGGATCCTGCGCATTTCAGGAACATCCTGCGCGGACACCTCGCCGCCAAGCCGGAATTCGCGGTTTAGCACTCGCGCGCCAACCGCAACTTACTCGCAAAGGACCTTATGGAAGCTCATGTCTTGGCGCCCGGCCGCGGCTGGCAATGGATAATCGAAGGTTTCGGCTTGTTCCGCAAAAATCCGCTGATCTGGATCGTGCTAAGTGCCGCGCTGTTCGCCATTGCGGTCGGGCTCGGCCTGATCCCGGTTCTCGGTCCGCTGGTTTTCTATCTGCTGTCGCCGATTTTTCTCGCCGGCTTGATGCTGGCCTGCCGCGCCCTCGAAAAAGGCGACGAAATCGAAATCGCCCACCTGTTCGCCGGCTTTCGCGTCAATACCAGCCAGTTGATCACGATAGGCGGCATCTACCTGATCGGACAAATCGTCATTTACGGTGTGCTGATCGTGATCGGGGGCAGTGCGATCACGGCGATGATGGGCGGCATGGGCAGCGCCGACATCGCGGCCATGCCCAACGCGATGTCGGAAATGATGCTCGCGCTGATGATCGCGCTGGCGTTGTCGGTGCCGCTGATGATGGCGATCTGGTTCGCGCCGCTGCTCGTCGTGTTCGACAACGCGCCGGCGCTGGCCGCGGTCAAGCTCAGCTTTGCGGCCTGCCTCAAAAACATTCTGCCGTTCACGGTCTACGGCCTTGCCATTTTCGTGCTCGGCGTCATCGCCGCGATCCCATTCGGGCTCGGTCTCTTGGTTCTGATCCCGACCATCTTCGGTTCGATTTACGCCAGCTACAAGGATGTGTTCGCGGTCAGCGAACCGGGCGGTCAGATGCTGATTGGTGACAGCGAGTTGCCTTGAGCAGGAATAGCGAGGTCACAGGCTGGCGCGAACGCGATAGGCGATTTTGCGGCGATCGTAGCGACCGTAGGTTAGGGTGCAAAGCTCCCTGACAGCATTCTTGCAGCCGTAGCTTATCGGCTATGCCGCATCAGGCGGCGCTGAGTTTCGCGTATTCGAGCGCCAGCCATTTCACGCCGGCGTCATAAAAGCTGACCTGCACGCGTGCATCGCTGCCGCGCCCTTCGGCATTGACGATGACGCCGGCGCCGAATTTCGGATGAACGACATTCTGGCCGATGTTCCATTGCGATCCGGCCGTGGGCTGGCGAAAAGCAGCGCGCATTTCACCTTGCCTTGGCAACGCAAACGAGCCGCTGGTTTCGCGCCCGCCGCGCAACGGCCCAGGGTTGAAAGACAGCGCCGGCGCCAGCAGCTTCTGCATCAGCTGTTCCGGGATTTCACGCAGGAAACGCGAGGCATAGCTGTAGCGCGTTTGCCCGTGCAGCATGCGGCTCTGCGCGAAGCTCAGGTACAGCCTGCGCCGTGCGCGCGTCAAGGCCACATACATCAGGCGGCGCTCTTCCTCTAGGCCGGCCGGTTCGAGCGCGCTATTCTCATGCGGAAACAACCCTTCCTCCAAACCGCTGATGAACACGGTATGGAATTCCAGACCTTTCGCCGAATGCACAGTCATCAATTGCAGCGCATCGGCGCCCGCCCCGGCCTGATGCTCGCCGGCTTCCAGTGACGCGTGCGCGAGAAATGAT
>JACDAM010000249.1 GCA_013695435.1 Burkholderiales bacterium
AAGGGTTCGACCATTCGCTGCGCCGCGCTTCGCGCATCCCATCCCGCAAAGCCCCGTCGCGACCGCGCGGGACTTAATCAGAGGTTCCCTATGCGAAGACGATCTCGCTCGCGTCGGCCGCGCGATGCGCGAGCGGCGCGGAATCGGCGAGGTGTAGTAAGGGCCACGCGAGCTTGGAACGAAGCCGCTCGAACTGTCTTTGCGAGCGCAGAGGAAGCAATCTGGTTTTTGCTGTGACACTGAGGTCGCTTCTGTTGCCGTAACGACAAAACGAGATTGCCGCGTCGGCCGCGCCTCCTCGTATGACAATTCGCCGCGCGGTTGAATGAGTTCGGCGCGCCGGAATTATCCCATTCGCATTTCGATTCGAACGAGGAGACCGTATGGACCTTTATCCCCCACTCAGCAAGAGCTTGCGCGCAAGCGCGCGCAGCTCGCCCCCGAGATTTCCACGGCTTTCAAGAAGTTCAGTCAAGCCGTGTTCGCCGACGGCGCGCTGCCCGCCAAGACCAAGCAGTTGATCGCGGTCGCGGTGGCGCATGTGACCCAATGTCTGTACTGCATTCGCGGCCACACGGAAGCGGCGTTCAAGCACGGCGCGAGTCAGCAGGAGGTGATGGAAGCGATCTGGGTCGCCGCGGAAATGCGCGCGGGCGCCGCCTACGCGCATGCGAACCTTGCGCTTGAGACGATGAATCAATCGGAAGCGGGCCAGGCGGCGGCTGAACCATGAGCGCCCCGCCCCTTTGCCTGCGGCCGTAGTTATCATGCGTTCCCCAATGACACCGCATTTGTTCTGTTGCGAGATTTACGGATGGTGGTCCCGATTTTTTAAGGACCAGATCGGCGTCACATTTACCAGCGCGTCCAGAGCACGCGCAACCGATGATTATAATCAGTCTGAAAGGCGCTCTTGCGTTTGACGATTACGCGTCAAAGCGCGCATGCGCAAGGAGATAGAAAATGACAGGCATTCTCGAAGGAAAGGTAGCGCTGGTAACCGGCGTCAGCGCCGATGGACAGGTCGGGCAGGCGGTCGCCAAAGCGCTGGCGGAGCAGGGAACGACACTTATCATCGTGGCTCGCAACGAGAAGAATGTCGAAGCGCGGGCTGGGGAGTTGCGAGCCGGCGGCGCGCGCATCCTCCCCTTGACCGCGGACTTGACCAATGAAGGCCAAGTGCGCGAGGCGGTGGAGCGGGCGATAAAGGAATATTCAAGAATCGACATCCTGATTAACCTGGCCGGGGGTCTGACCCGCTACAAATCCGCGGTGGAGCTGAGTCTGGAAGACTGGATGCATGAGATGCGCAACAATTTGCTCAGCGCTTTTCTGGTGTCGCGAGAGGTTTTCCCGCGCATGCGCGACTCGGGGGGCGGTGCGATCATCAACTTCGCGCGTGCGGGAAGCCCCCAGGCCAATATGGTGGCCTATAACTGCGCGAAGGCGGGAATCGAAGCGCTGACCCGTACCCTTGCCCTGGAAGGACGAGACGCCGCAATCCGGGTCAATGCCATAGCGCCCGGCCTGGTCGATACGAAATCCAATGTTGAGGCGATGAAACCTAAAGACCTGAAGAAGTGGACCAAACGTCAGGACATCGCTGCAGCGGTGGTTTTCCTCGCGTCCGATGCTGCCTCGGGAATCACTGGCCAGGTCGTTCCCGTGACGGGCTGGGGGATATAGGAACCGGCGCTTGGCCTCGTTCCTGGTGGCGGCGGTAGCCAGCGGCGGGTTGATTCGCGATGGTCTGCGATAAGCGGCGCGCCGGGCATTCGGCAATTCATATCCGCGTCTCAGCAATTCGTCCGTAAGTCGGCTTGTCCAGCGCTCGCATATCAGCATCGACGCCGAGCTTGCGGGCGAGATGGCGATCGAGGAATTGATCGTCATCGCCGAACGCAGCGCCTCGTGTGAGGTGTATGGCCTGGTGAAGCGGCATGGCGGGCCCACTGACGGAGTTGTGGAACCCACACCAAAAGCGGCTTCTATCATGATAGCCGGCTCGCCACGCCACACGATGTAGTAACCTACGACGCCCGCTTCGGTTTGATCCTGACCGACCAGGAGAAGGGGGAGTTGGTCGAATATTTGAAGTCGCTTGGACTGCAAATCCGATGCTGATTGTTTTTCCGGTCGGGTGGATTTTCTCCCTGGTCATGGAGGATAAATGAGCGAAGTAAAAACGGAACTCGACGGGCCTGATCTCGCCCAGGGTGTGCCCGTTTCGACCGTTGCCGAGGGCGCCATGCTGCTCGGCCACACGCAGGGCAAACCGGTCATCCTCGTCCGTCGCGGCGAGGAGCTATTCGCCATCGGCGCCGTCTGCACGCACTATAACGGCCCGCTTGCCGAGGGCCTGCTTGTCGACGATACGGTTCGCTGCCCCTGGCATCATGCCTGTTTCAGCCTGCGCACCGGCGAGGCGCTGCGGGCGCCGGCGCTCAACCCCGTCTCGTGTTGGCGGGTCGAGCAGCGGGATGGTAGCGCTTTCGTCAGAGAAAAGAGCACCAGCCGGCAGCCGGCACCCGCAGCGTCGGGCATACCGGGATCGGTTGTTATCGTTGGCGGCGGCGCGGCCGGCAACGCCGCTGCGGAAATGCTCCGCCGGGAGGGTTACACAGGCCGCCTCACTATGCTGAGCGCGGACGAGTCGGTGCCCTATGACCGGCCGAATCTTTCCAAGAACTATCTTGCGGGCAGCGCGCCCGAGGAGTGGATTCCTCTTCGATCGGCCGGGTTCTACCAGAAGAAGGACATCGACTTGAAGCTCGGCGTGCGCGTCGCCTCCATCGACACCGCCGGCCGGCAAGTGCAGCTTGTGGACGGCAGCCGCCATGCCTACGATGCGCTGCTGCTCGCCACCGGCGCCGAGCCGGTGCGGCTGCAGATTCTCGGCGGCGATCTCCCCCACGTCCATTATCTGCGCACGCTCGCCGACAGCCGCGCCCTGGTCGCCAGGGCGCTGGTCTCAAAGAAGGCCGTGGTGATAGGCGCGAGCTTCATCGGCCTCGAGGTGGCGGCATCGCTGCGCGCGCGCAATATCGACGTGCATGTGGTCGGGCGGGAGACCTGCCCCATGGAGAAAATTCTCGGCGCGGAGGTCGGTAACTTCATCCGCAAACTCCATGAAGAACACGACGTGACCTTCCATCTCGGCACGACAGCCGCTTCGATAGACGAACGCGGCGTCACGTTGCAGAACGGAGAAATCCTCCTGGCTGATCTCGTCGTCATCGGCGTCGGCGTGCGGCCGGCAATTGCACTGGCCGAACAGGCCGGCCTCGCGATCGATCGTGGAATCACGGTGAACGAGTACCTGGAAACGAGCGTCTCGGGCATCTTTGCGGCCGGCGACATTGCGCGCTGGCCGGATCGGCTGACCGGCGAGGGCATCCGCGTCGAACACTGGGTGGTGGCCGAGCGCCAGGGGCAAACGGCGGCGCGCAACATCCTGGGCCGACGGGAACGCTTCGATGCCGTGCCGTTCTTCTGGACCGAGCAATACGACTTCGGCCTCGCTTATGTCGGTCACGCCGAACGGTTCGATAAAGCCGTCATCGATGGCGGGCTCGACGCGCGCGACTGCACGATCACCTATCGAAGCGGCGGCAGGAAGCTGGCCGCCGCCGTGATTCACCGGGATCTCGATGGACTGCGCGCGGAAGTCGAATTCGAGAGGACGATCGCCGAACGTGTAGAGGAATCCGCAGCCGGAGGCGAACCGTCATGACGGGCAAATTCAAGGTCGGCGATCACGTCGGCTGGAACTCGGAGGCCGGACACGTGAGCGGCAAGATCATCAAGGTTCACACGAAAGACTTCGACTACAAGGGACACACGCACCACGCCAGCAAGGACGGGCCGCAATACGCGATCAAGAGCGACAAGTCAGAACACATCGCCGCGCACAAGGGATCAGCGCTGCACAGGATCGCTTGAAAAATGCAGCGCTCACCGTGGACGAGCCGCGATGCCGGGGCTCGAAAACCATGGGTTCGACGATTTGGACCATAGGCCATTCGACTCGTCCGCTCGATGAGTTCCTCGTGCTGCTCAGCCAATATCGGCTCGAAGCGGTCGCGGATGTTCCCCGGTTCGAGGCGCCACCCTCAGTACGCGGAAGCCACGCTCAGCGCTACGCTCGCCGGGCATGGCATCGCCTATCGCTGGCTTCCAGCACTCGGCGGCCGGCGCCGGCC
>JACDAM010000250.1 GCA_013695435.1 Burkholderiales bacterium
CCACCGCCCCGGGCCCTGGCGTCCTGCCGTCGTCGCCCGCTTAGCTTGAACGTTAGAATTTCCTCACAACAGGCGGGAGCAGGGCGCATGGCAAACTCGGGTTCGTTCAAGAAAGGGCAATCGGGGAATCCCGGCGGGCGACCTGCCGCGCTCTTAACGCCGCTGTTGCGCGAGATTATGGCGGCGACCGATGCCGGCAATATCAGCAAGGCCAAGCTGCTGGCGCAAACGCTTGTGGACAAGGCCATCTCTGGCGACATGGATGCAATCAAAGTTGTTCTTGATCGAATAGACGGCAAGGTGGCTCTGCCGATTGAGGGCAACGATATGCCGCTCGCCATGACGATTAAATGGGCGACAGGCACGTAAATATGTTTTCATCTTGTGTAGCCAGTTGTGTAGCTAGGAACAAGACAGCTAAATAAGCATCAGCATAATCAGTAAGTTATGTCTGATATGAAGCTTGGTATCTGGAATGTCTATTTCGGACCCCTCAAACTCGGACGACTGAACGAGCGACACCTGCGGTTCTGCGCTGCCCGAAGCTCGTCGATTGGCCGACGATCGCGGCGCTGACCGGTCTGCTCATCCTGACCAAGGGCGTCGAGTTGAGCGGCTATCTCGACAGGCTGGCGCTGCGCATGGCGCGAACATGCCGACGGAGCGCGCGCTGGCGCTGTTTCTGGTGCTGACATCGGCACTGCTGGCGACGGCCCTGACCAACGATATCGCGCTGTTCATCGTCGTGCCCTTGACCTTGAGCCTGCGCATGCTGGCGCAACCGCCGATTGCGCCTGATCGCTTTCGAAGCGCTCGCTGTCAATGCCGGTTCGGCGCTGACGCCGGTCGGCAATTCGCAGAACCTGTTTTTATGGCATCTCTCGGGAACCTCGTTTCTCGAATTCACGTGGGCAATGCTGCCGATGTTCGGGTTGCTGCTGGCTTTGCTCGTCCTGCTGACGGCGGTTCGCTTCTTCCGGGAAGCAAATTCATCTGACCGCTGACCCCTGTGCCCGGAATGTAACGATGCCTGCCCACTGCCTCGCTCGCGCTACCTGCCGTTCCTGATTCTGATCAATCTGCGCATGCCGCTTGCCGCGCTGCTGCTGGTGTTCACCGTATATCTATTGCTTTCCGCCTCGTGCTGGCCAGAATCGATTGGGGATTGATCGCGGTCTTCATACTGATGTTTATCGATTTGCGTTTGCTGGCCCACCTGTCGCCGGTGCGGGATGCGATGCGGCTAGCCGACCTTGCCCAGGCCGAAGAGCTGTTTATGGGGTCCGCGCTGACTTCGCAATTCATCAGCAACGTGCCGGCGGCGATTCTGCTCGCCGAATATATTCACGCGATTGGAAAACCATCGCTTATGGCGTCAACGTCGGCGGGTTCGGCTTTGCTGTCGGCTCGCTCGCCAATCTGATTGCGCTGCGCACGGCTAGTGGCGGCGAAAAAATATGGCGGCTGTTCCATGGGTTTCTCGATTCCGTTTTTGTCGTAACCGCTTCCGCTGTCTATGCATGGTTCATCGCGACAGCATGAGCGTCGGCGCTCCACGCAGAATTGGCAGCTGATCCTACGGGGCCCCACGCCCTTTCACACTCTTGGATTGAGAACGATTATTGTTTATACTCGCACTCACCGTCCACACAGTCAAGAGAAAAGCATGCTCAAACGTTTCTTCTTAACGCTCGTTATGCTGCTGGCCGCAGCGCCGGTATTTGCGAAGGAAGTCGTCGTCTACTCCGCCCGCAACGAACAGTTGATCAAGCCGCTGTTCGATGCCTACATCAAAAAAACGGGCGTCAATATCAAATTCGTCACTGACAAGGAAGGCCCGCTGCTCGCGCGCTTGAAGGCTGAAGGCGCAAATACACCGGCCGATGTTTTTCTCACCGTCGATGCCGGGAATTTGTGGCAGGCGGCGAGCGAGGGTCTGCTGCGCCCGGTCGAATCGAAAACGTTGAACAGCAATATTCCGGCGCACCTGCGCGATCCGCGGAATCGCTGGTTCGGCCTGTCGGTTCGCGCCCGCACCATCGTCTACAACACCGGCAAGGTTAAGCCGCCCGAGCTTTCGACGTATGAAGCGCTCGGCGATCCGAAATGGAAAGGCCGCTTGTGTTTGCGCACTTCGAAGAAAGTCTACAACCAGTCGCTGGTGGCGATGATGATCGCCGAGCACGGTCCGCAAAAGACGGAAAAAATCGTCGATTCATGGGTTGGCAATCTGGCGACCGATGTATTTCCCGATGACACCAAGCTGATGGAGGCGGTCGCCGCCGGGCAATGCGATGTCGGCATCGTCAACACCTATTATTTCGGACGCCTGCTCGAAAAATCGCCGAAGCTGCCGCTCGCGCTGTTCTGGCCGAACCAGAAAACCAGCGGCGTGCACGTCAATATTTCCGGCGCTGGCGTTACCAGACAAGCGAAGAATCCGGACGGCGCGGTCAAACTGCTCGAATGGCTATCGGGCGCCGAAGCGCAAAATATGTTCGCCGATGTGAATCTAGAATATCCGGCCAATCCGTCAGTGAAAGCGGATGCCGCGGTCGCCGCGTGGGGCACCTTCAAACCGAATCCGATCAACGTCGTCAACGCCGGCGAAAAGCAGGCCGAGGCGGTGAAATTGATGGATCGGGCTGGGTACAAGTAAGCATTTAAAAAGGCTCTGGCCTGGCTGCATTCAAGCTTCGAGAGTTGTGAAGGACATGAATGAATATAAGGAAGGCGCGCGCGTGTTGCGGGCGGCGCCTTTTTTAATCGCGCTGCTGGTGCTGGTTCCGATCGGCATCATTCTGTCTTCGTTCCTGACACCCGCGGATGATATCTGGCGGCACCTGGTCGAAACCACGCTTGCCGAACTCATTTTCAACACCCTGCTGCTGGCGGCCGGCGTTGCCGTCGGCACTACGATGCTCGGTGTCGGTCTGGCCTGGCTGACAGCCGTGTGTGATTTTCCGGCGCGCAAGTTTTTCTCCTGGGCTTTGCTGTTGCCGTTAGCGCTGCCTTCTTACGTAACGGCTTTCGTTGCGCTTGGTATTTTGGACTACACGGGTCCGCTGCAAACTGCGCTGCGCGGCTGGTCGGGTTCCGGGCTCGCGTGGTTTCCGCAGGTCCGCGGTGCTGGCGGCATCATTGTTGTAATGAACCTCGCTTTGTATCCTTATGTTTACCTGCTTGCCCGAAGTGCGTTTCTCACGCAGGGTCGGCGGGTGCTCGAATCCGCGCAGGCGCTCGGATTGACCCAAGCCGAAGGATTTTTCCGCGTCGCGCTGCCGATGGCGCGACCGTGGATTGCCGCCGGCGTCATGCTGGCGCTGATGGAAACGCTCGCCGATTTCGGCACGGTATCGGTGTTCAATTACGACACTTTCACGACAGCGATTTACAAAGCGTGGTTCGGGCTGTTCTCGCTGCCGGCGGCATCGCAGCTTGCTTCGCTGCTGATTGTTGTGGCATTCGCGCTTCTGGTCGTCGAGAGCCGGTCGCGCAGGCGCATGCGTTTCGCCGAAAACCGCCCCGGCGCGCGCGCGGAACGCATCGCCTTGCGCGGCTGGCGCAAATGGTCGGCGTTTGCGTTTGCCGCAACGGTGTTCGTGTCCGGATTCGCGTTGCCGCTGGCGCAATTGACGATATGGGCCAGTGAAACGGCGCTGCTGGATATCGATTCGCGCTATTTCGGTTTTCTCTGGCACTCGCTTTTGCTCGGCGCCATGGCGGCGTTACTAACCTGCGTCATCGCGCTGTTGCTGGCCTATGCCAAACGCGTAACGCATGATCGCTGGACGCTGGCGGCGGTGCGCATCGCGACCATCGGCTATGCGCTGCCAGGCGCAGTGCTCGCGGTGGGAGTTTTTATCGCCTTCGCGGCGCTGGACAATGCCTTGATCGCATTTTCCATGCATTTTTTTGACGCCAACCCGGGGCTGATCCTGCAAGGCAGCCTGTTTGTCATGCTGATTGCATACGTCACGCGTTTTCTCGCCGTCGGCTACAGTCCGATCGACAGCGCGTTGCATCGCGTCACCCGCAATGTCGATGAGGCGGCGATCAGTCTCGGCGTCGCGCGCGGCTCCATGCTGGCGCGCGTGCATCTGCCGATGCTGCGCGGCGGTCTTTTTACCGCGGCGGCGCTGGTCTTTGTCGACGTGATGAAAGAAATGCCGATCACGCTGATGACGCGGCCGTTCGGCTGGGATACGCTGGCCGTGCGCATTTTCGAGATGACCTCGGAAGGCGATTGGCAGCGTGCGGCTTTGCCCGCAATCGCTCTCGTGTTGGCCGGCCTGCTGCCGCTCATCTGGCTGATGCGGCAGACCGAGAACGCGGAGCCTACGCGGCGACTGGTCGCGCAGCGAAACGCGCCGGCTGGCCTGATCGTTTACGCTAAACCTTAGGCGCCTTGGGCAATAAATTCGGACGTTGACCCTAATCCGGCCATTGCTGTCTTCCAGGGAACCGCCTATCGGAGGATTGTTGCAGGCCGCTCATTCTACAAGCAGCAGCGCTGTGGCTAACTTTCCCAGCATGCCTCCCTTACTCGAAATCATCGGGCTTACGCAGCGTTATACCGATGCCGATGTCATCCGGAACCTTGGTTTCCGGATTGCGAAAGGCAGCATAGGTTGCTTGCTCGGGCCGAGCGGTTGCGGCAAAACGACGGTGTTGCGCTGCATAGCCGGCTTCGAGACTATCGTCGGCGGCGAGATCAAAATCAACGGCGCGGCGGTCGCGCGTCCCGGCATGCATATCCCGGCCGAGCGTCGCCGCGTCGGCATGATGTTCCAGGATTACGCGCTTTTCCCGCACCTGACGGTCGCAGCCAACGTCGGCTTCGGCTTGCGCGATCGGGCGTTGCGCAAACAGCGGGTCGCCGAACTGCTGACCACGGTCAGCCTGCTCAAGGAGGCCGAGCAGTATCCGCACGAGTTGTCCGGCGGACAGCAGCAGCGCGTGGCGCTGGCGCGGGCGCTGGCGCCCAGGCCAGAGCTTCTGCTGCTCGACGAACCGTTTTCGAACCTCGATGTAGATCTGCGCGAGCGTCTTTCGCTGGAACTGCGCGCGATTCTGAAGCAGCAAAACGCGACCGCGATCATGGTCACGCACGATCAGCACGAAGCATTCGCGATCGCGGATGAGATCGGCATCATGCAGCACGGCGCGATCGGGCAATGGGACACGCCGTACAATCTTTACCACAAGCCGGCCAACCGCTTCATCGCGGATTTTGTCGGGCAAGGCGCATTTCTGCCCGGCATTGCGCTCGGCGACAACCGCATTGAAGTCGAGCTTGGCGTCCTGCGCTGTACGACCGGGGATTGGCCGAAAGGCAGCGCCGTCGAAGTCCTGTTCAGGCCCGACGACATCCTTCACGACGACAGCAGTCCGCTGAAGGCGAAAGTGCTGCACAAGGCCTTCCGCGGCGCTGAATTTCTTTACACGCTGCAGCTTTGGACCGGCAGCCGGGTTCTGTCTCTCGTGCCCAGCCACCACAATCATGCGATAGGCGAAAAGATCGGCATACGGCTCGAGATCGATCACGTCGTCGCCTTCGATCGTTCGCCAGCAACAGGATCGCGGCCAGAAAGAGCGTTCGCGGCTGGCTGGCGTCGAGATACCTGAACAGGGACGGGGGTCCGCTCATCCGCTTTCCCCGAGGAAGGTCGGCAGCGCGCAGCGATCAGCGCGGGAGCATGCGCTGGAAAACGCCGTCTCGATCGATCAGCCAATGCTTGAGCGCGGCGAGCACATGAATCCCGATCAGCACGATGAACAAATACGAAGCGTAGAAATGTATTTCGTTAAAAATACTTGAAATGTTTTTATCTTCCCAGAACACTGACGGCAACGGCAAGCCGAAGAATTTAATGCCCCACTTGGTGAAACTGGATTCGAGAAATCCGCTCAGAGTCATCACGATGAGGCAGATGTAAAACAGAGTGTGATTCAGCTTCGACGCGCTGATTTCCCAGCGAGGCATCGTGACGGGAAGCGGCGGGGCCTTGTGGCGCAATCGCCACCAGATCAGATAAACGATCGGCAGCACAGCAACCAGCCCGATCGATTTGTGCAGGTTGTACCAGAAAGCAACGGGCGGCGTTTTCTTGGGAATCTCGACCATGTACCAGCCCATGATATACAGGGCGAAAATCAGCAGCGCGAGCAGCCAGTGCGAAACCTGGGCGCTCGCGCTATAGCGCTGAACTGAGCGCTGGGTGGCATCGGCAACGTGCGGAGCAGCCACGTTATTTGGCATCCTCGGCAATTACCACACCCCAAGGACGCTCGCCGACCTTGATGTCCTTGATCTTTTTGTTGGTCCCGGTGTCGATCACCGAGACCGAGTCGGAACGGCCGTTGGCGACGTAAAGTTTTTTGCCGTTCGGCGTGATATCCATATTCCATGGCCGCTTGCCGACCGGGATGGTCGCAATGATTTTGTTGGTCGCGGTATCGATGACCGACACCGTCGCATCCTTGCCGTTGGAAATGTAGACGCGCTTGCCGTCCGGGCGTACCGCGACGCCGTTGGAGAACTTGCCGCCTTTGATCTCGGCGACGACCTTGTGCGTTTTTGGATCGATCGCATAGACCATGCTGGCGATCTCGGAAGCGACATAAGCCCGGCTGCCGTCCGGCAAAAAGGCGATGCCGCGCGGACGCTTGCCGACCGGGATCTGCGCCACTTGCTTCTGTTTTTCGACATCGACCACATCGACCTGCTCGGCTTCCTCGGCGCTCACGTAAAGCCATTTGCTGTCGGGGCTGAATACCGCGTGCTCGGGATTTTTTCCCTTGACCTTGATCGATGCGCCTTTTTCCTTGCTTTTTGTATCGATCAGCGTTACGGCATTGCTGATCTCACTCGCAACCGCGATCCATTTTCCATCGGGCGAAATGCTGACGCCCTCGGGCGATTCGCCGAGCTCGATGGTGCCGGTCGCCTCCTGCTTCTTGAGATCGATAATGACGAGATCATTATTCGGCTGGTCGCTGACGTACAGATAATCACCCGCTTTGCCGAGCGCCAGGCCACGCGGCTTGTCGCCGGCCTTTATTTCCTTGACGACTTCATCGGTGCCGGTATCGATGACGGAAATCGTGCCGCTGACTTCGTTCGGCACATACGCAAGCGGCGCCGCAAAAGCGAAAGCCGGCAGAAGACCGGCTATGATCGCGACGATATGACATGTGAGTTTTTGCATAAAGGGTCTCCTCATTTGGGCGATGCGAGTCTACCGGAGTGCATAAATCGGGCCACAAATGAGTAGACGCACGTTGCCGGAGCTGGTTCCGTAACGGAAATTGCGCTCGATCGTTCCAGCTACGGCACGGCTTAAAACAATTTTACAAGCGTAGCCACCACGCCAACGGCGACGACCATCATGCTCCCCAGGCGCAACGTCAGCTTGTATTCCAGCTCCTTGAGTTCTTGCTTACGACCAAGCTCAAGCTCCTTGAGGTCTCGTCTCAGGGCAAGCTCAAGCTCCTTGAGATCTTTCTTGGTGGCCAGATTGTTTTCGATAATGCTTGATAATACTTCGGCCTGAGCCTCGGCCTGCTCTTCGGTGAAGCCGACCGTTTTGAGTCGTTACACGTAAGCGTGGGTATCAAAAACCGCACCCATTCTGACCGCCTTTATTTTTCTGATTCCTCAGAATAGCATACGTGGAAACAACAAAAACGGCGCCCGCAGGCGCCGTTTTGAACTTGCAGTACTTGCGTCTTAGAAGAACAGAATCGCGCCGACTGCGATAGCGTCTTCCTCGATTTCGCTACCAATATGATTTTCCGAATTGGTGCGGATGTATTCGGCAACCAGGTTCAGGCTCTTGGTCAAAGCGTGGTAGACACCGACGACGTACGACTCATTGTTCTTGAGTAACACGCCGCCCAAGGCTGCCCGGTCAGCATCGGTTTCGCTGAGCCGGCTGGTACCGTAACTCACGCCGATCTTGGTTGCGCCGAGTTTGGCCGCCAGTTGCCCATAACCACCGTACGATTTGCGCTCAGCACCGGTGTTGTCCGCAGCCAGAATGAACAAACCGATGGTTCCCAGTCCCTTGCCGTAATAGCTGTACACCACACCTTCCAAAATACCGAGGTTGGCTTTGAAACCACCGTCGACGCCCCAGGAATCAATTTCATCGTTGAAGCCCGCGACCGCAACACCCGGCGTCAACTCGTTTTGCTGATACAAGCCGCTGGCCCAAATTTTACCACCCAGTCCCGGCGATCCGGCTGCCGCGCCGTAGTCAAACGCGAGTTTGGCCTGGAACATCGGCGTTTCGTTGGCGGTATAGTTGAGAGGGTCGCCTGTGGCGGTAGTGCCCGTCGAACCCGCATTCAGCGGCGTCATCACGGAGACCGAAAGTTGCGGGCCGCCGAGAAAGCCGAAATCCTGCAACTTCGGCGTGGAATAGGTTATTTGCGGAATCCAGTCCGTATAAACATAACCCAGACCGATACGACCAAGCGAAGTGTTGCTTGGCGCTGCGTTGGTACTGGTGCTGCCAACACCCAGCAGGGTCATGTCGCTCAGGATGGCGTCGGAGCCGAACAAGCCGATATCGCGGCCCATCTTGATGGTGCCCCAGCTTGCATCGCCAAACGTCAGGAAGTTTTGACGCATATCGATACCGGTTGTGCCTAACGCAATCGGGCTACCGGGACTATTCGCGTTACCGCCACCGTCGGCAGTCACGCTGTTGATACCCGGGTAAAAACCGAGCGTCACGCCGACATCGAATGCGCCCTGACGGCTCTTCGCGCTGAGCACCAATGCCGACGGCAACAAGCCGCTGCGTACCGAAACCGGCTCGCCACCGCCGCTGCAAGCCAGGCCGCCCGCCACAACCGCTGTCGAATCGTCGCACGATGCGTAGGTGTAAAACGCGTTCACGTTACCGGAGAAATCGAGATCCCACTCCCCGGCCTTGAAACCGATACCGGCGTTGGCGGCAGACGCACCCAGAAAGGCGCAGGCGCCGGCAATCGCCAGACTTAATTTTTTAGGCTTCATCATCAAAACGACCTCCTGAAAGTTATTCGGAAACACAACCTGCTGGCAGGTGAGGCCATCGTGCAATGGCAGCCAACGCAGTGTCAACGAAACCGCGGGGAAAACGACGTTTTAAGGCGCTGACTGTTGCAGAAATGCTACATCGGGCAATGAAACGATTTTTCAGGCGGGCTATGAGCTTAAGCGGAATGCAAAGCGAAACGGAAAACCGATGTTGCGCTTGACCAACAGGCGCGCGCCTTCTGAAAATCTCTAGTCAAACAATAAGCGCTTGACGCTGGGCTGCGCATGCGGACGGCGGCAGAAATGAATACCGCAGCACCACAGAAAAGGGGGGAACACACATAAGCATAAGCGCTCGCCGTTTCATACGCTTGGTCCCAAGCGGTAAGATGCCGACACATCCGAATAACTTTTCCGCCATGCGCGCTGCCCGTTCGATCAATCAGTTGATGCTCAGCTATGCCCTCGGCTATTGTCCTTGGTCGCCGCCAGTGCCGCGCTCGGCGGCAGCGCCTTGTATCTTTGGCGGCAGGCAAGTGAAGAATCGCTGCGCATCAATGCGATGATCGAACAGGTCCAGGAAATGCGCGGCAACCTGTATCGCCAGGTCAAAGAAGTGTTCGACGCCGTATTTCTCGACGATGACGCGGCGATCGTGCAATACCGCGAATATGAACAGCGCATAGACGCAGGTTTTGCCACCCTCCAGAAAATCGCCCGGGAGCCGGAGCAGGACGCGGTTGCCGGCCTCGCCGACGCTTACCGGGAGGTCAAAGCGGAAGCCGATGGCTTGCTCGCCTCGGACGCGGAATTACCCTCGGCGGCGCGGCGGAAATTGTTCGATACCGATCTCGAACTGGGGGCTTTCGGCGCGTATGAACTCGCGTTCGAGCGGATCGAGCGTCTGGTCAACGCGCAGAAAGCGCAATCGCGCAGTCGCCTGACGATATTGAACCGGCTGGCGCCGCTGCTACTTGCGCTGCCGATTCTGCTCGCTATCGGGCTGTTCATCTACTCGCGTCTGTTTCTGCAACGCGCGATCGTACGCCCGCTGCTGGCGGCGCAAAGTGCGACGACCATGATCAGCCGCTGCGATCTCGCCCAGCACGTGCCCGAACGCGGTGCGGCCGAACTCGTCATGCTCGCGCAATCGGTCAATCATATGGCCGCGGACCTGGCTGATAGCCGGGCGGCTCTGCTGCGCGCCGAGAAGCAGTCGACGCTTGCCGCGCTGGTGCCTGTTGTCGCGCACAATATCCGCAATCCGCTCGCCAGCATCCGCGCGACTGCCCAGGTTCTCGGCGATCCGGCGCTGTCCGCGGAACTGCGCGACGGCTTGCACGACATCATCGCCACCGCTGACCGCCTCGATCGCTGGACCCATGCTCTGCTCTCGTATCTGAACTCCTTGCAGCCGCAGCGCACGGCGTGCAAGTTGCCCGAGTTGCTCGACGACGTGCTGCAGCTTTTGCGCGCTCGTCTCATCGAGAAAAACATCAGCGTCGAACGCCAGGGCTGGAGCAATGCGCCGGGCGCCCTGCTCGATACGCAACTGATGGACAGGCTTTGCATGGCTTGCTGAGCAATGCACTCGACGCGTCCCGCAACGGTGCGAAACTGCTGTTGGGGGTGAGAAAAAGCCGCGAGTCACTCGAATTGACCATCGCCGATCAAGGCGGCGGTTTGCGCTTCACCCCGATTGCTCAGGGCTTGTCGACCGGCCCGAGCGACAAGCACTATGGCACCGGCCTCGGTATTCCGTTTGCGATGAAAGTGATCGACGTGCACGACGGTAAAATTGAATTCCGCGCGCTCGACAGGCACCGAGGTGCGTATCCTGTTGCCGCTGCCGAGCGTGATTAGCGAAGAAATCTGATGGCTGAATTGGCGGGAGACCCGGCGCAAATCTTGCGCGAAAGCTTCGCCCAGGCGCGCGGCAAGGCGCGCATTCTGTTGATCGAGGATGAGGCCTTGTTCGCGCGCGCGGTCAAAAAGCGTCTGGAAAAAGCCGGGCACGAATGCGCGCTCGCCGGGACGCTGGCGAACGGCCGCGAGCTTTTGCGCAACAGCCCACCCGAACTGATTCTGCTCGATCTGCGCCTGCCCGACGGCAACGGTTTCGATTTCCTTGCTGAACTGCGCGGCGATGGCAAAGCCCCGCCTGTATCTGAAGAAGCCGGTCGATCTCGACGAGTTGCTGCTGGCGGTCGAAAAAAGCAACTCGCACCGCCGAATTGCATCATCGGCTCGACTATTCGCGCGAACGCGACAGCCATGCCGTCGAAGGCGCGCTGTTGCTCGGCGAATCAGCGCCGATACGCAATCTGCGCGAGCAAATCAGCCATCTTGCCCGAATCGCGCCGGCGGAATCGCAGCCGAACGTCGCGCAGCCGACCGTACTGATTACCGGCGAAACCGGCGCCGGCAAAGATGTCGCGGCGCGCTTGCTGCATCTGTCGAGCGCCAACCGCGCGCAGCCTTTCGTGCAGGTCGATTGCGCGTCGCTGCCGCGCGAATTGATTGAGGCCGAGCTGTTCGGCCACGAAAAAGGCGCGTTCACGGGATCGCACGGTGCGCGCCCCGGGCTGATCGAGGCCGCCGAAAACGGCGCTCTTTTTTTGGACGAGGTCGGCGAGCTGCCGCTGGAATTGCAAGTGAAGCTGCTGAACGTGCTCGAGCGGCGCAAAAGCCGCCGCCTCGGTTCGGTCAAGGAATATACGATAGGCGCGCGCATCATGGCCGCGACCAATCGCGATCTGCCGCAAATGATCGCGCAAGGCAGCTTCCGGGCCGATCTTTATTACCGGTTGAACGTCATCACACTCACCGTGCCGCCGCTGCGCGCGCGCGGGGATGATATCGTTTTGCTCGCGCGCCATTTCGCCGAGCAAACCGGGCGTCGCTACGGCCTGCCGCCCGTCGTGCTGGCTGCGGATGCCTTGCCTGCGCTGTGCGCCTATCATTGGCCAGGCAACGTGCGCGAGTTGAAGCACGTGATCGACCGCGCGGCTCTGCTCGGCGGCGGCCGCGCGATTTCGGCCAGCGATCTCGGGCTGTCGCCGCAGCCAACTGCATCTCACGCCCAAAACGAAGCGCTCGCCTCGTCTGTGCTATTGCACGGCCTGACTCTCGACGGCGCCGAGCGTCTACTCATCGAGCGCGCTTTGCGCGATTGCAACGAAAACGTTTCGGAAGCAGCGCGCCGTCTCGGCGTCAGCCGTATGACCTTGCGCTACCGGATGGAGAAGTATTCGCTGAAGGGCAGTTAGGTAGCACGAGTGTTGCTGAAGCAGTTCATCGCTTCAAGATCAATTCCTCCTTTTAGCGCCGGGCTTCGTGCCCGGTTTTTTTGCCGGGCGGTGGTTGTAGTCAACCACTGTGGTCGTATGCAGCCAAATCGCAGATGCGTCCCGATTGTAAAATCCTTACTCTAGCGCAGCGCGCTACGGCCCTGAACCAGTCGATGTGAAGCAGCGATTGCGTGGCACACTGCTTGCGTTGCCTGCGTTTTGCGCATCATTTCTGAATCAAAAAAAAGAAAAACCCTGGAGGAAATATGGAAGCACCGCGCACCCTGCGCCGCACCCGGCTCGCCATCACCATTGCCCTTGCCTTTCCGATCCCCGCGTTTGCCCAGCAAAACCCCGCCGCGCAACTTGAAGCACCGACGGTGGAGGTGGTCGGCACCACTCCGGTGCCGGGCATCGGCACGCCGAGAGACCAGATCCCATCCAACGTACAGTCGGTTACCGCGGCCGAGATTACCGACCAGCAATCGTCGAACATCCCCGATTTACTCAACCGCAATCTGGGCAGCGTCAACGTCAACGACACGCAGGGCAACCCGTTCCAACCTGAGGTCAATTACCGCGGGTTCAACGCGTCGCACCTGCTCGGCATTCCGCAGGGTTTGTCTGTATATCAGGATGGCGTGCGCGTCAACGAGCCGTTCGGCGACATCGTCAACTGGGATCTGATTCCGCAATCGGCGATTTCGACGATCAACCTGATTCCCGGCTCGAACCCGCTGTTCGGCCTGAACACGCTGGGCGGCGCATTGTCGATACGGACCAAGAGCGGCAAGAGCTATCCGGGCACGCTGGCCGAGATCTACGGCGGCTCTTTCGATCGCCGCGCGGTATCTGTCGAGCACGGCGGCGAGCGCGGCCCGTTCGATTATTTCGTCACCGGCAACTGGTTCAAGGAAGACGGCTGGCGCGATTTTTCGGGCAGCGACGTCAAACAGTTATTCGCCAAGGGCGGTTATGAAACCGCCAATTCCGACCTTGATTTCAGCGTCACGCATGCCGATACCGATCTGATCGGCAACGAACTCGTGCCGCTTGCGCTGTTCAACCAGCGCAACCAGAACGTCTACACGCTGCCCGACCAGACGCAAAACCGGATGACCCTGCTGAACCTGACAGGCAGTCGTTTCCTGACGCAGAACCTGCTGGTCGCAGGCAACGTTTACTACCGTCGCAGCGACCGCGACGGCAATAACGGCGACACCAATGATGATTTCGAGGATTCGCCGAACGATGCCGCATGCGATCCCGCCGATTTCGCCGATCCCGCCGACGCCGCGACTTGCGCTGCCGCAAACGCCGGCGGCGGAATCAACGCGGACACCGCCGCAACGAACCGGACGCGAACCCGACAGGATGGATCGGGCTACACGCTGCAACTGTCCGATGTACGCGAAACCAATCAGGCAACGGTCGGCACGACCTTCGACCGCAGCCGTAGCAGCTTCGAACAGTTCACGCAGGAAGGCGTATTCAGCGACGTGCGCAGCGTGATCCCGACCGACGACGAAGTGATCGAAAACAACCTGATCGGCCGCACGCGCACGTTCAGCCTGTTCGCCACCGACACCTACGCGCTAACGCCGCAAACGCATGTCACCGCATCGGGTAGATATAACCACACGCGCGTTGAAAATCGCGATCAGCTGAGTTCAACGCCGCCCAATCTCGACGGCGATTTCACGTTCAACAAATTCAACCCGGCGCTCGGCCTCACCCACGCTTTTGTGCCTGCGCTGACCGTCTATGGCGGCTACAGCCAGGGCAATCGCGCGCCGAGTCCAGTAGAACTTGGCTGCGCCGATCCGGCCAATCCGTGCACGCTGCCGAACGCGCTGGCCTCCGACCCACCGCTCGAGCAGGTTGTCGCGCGCACGCTCGAAGCCGGCCTGCGCGGCAATCCGCGACGCGATATCAACTGGAATCTCGGCGTGTTCCGCACCAAAAACAGCGACGACATCATATTCATCAGCACCAGCGCCGCGGCCGGCTTCTTCACCAACTTCGGCGAAACGCAGCGCGAAGGCATCGAGGCCGGATTGAATGGGCGCAGCGGCCGCTTCAGCTGGAACGCCGATTACAGCTATATCCGCGCAACTTTCCAGTCGCCGGCGTGCCTGCTCGGTGAAAACAACAGCTCGCGCGGAACCTCGGCCGCTTGTGCCAGCGATGACGAGATCGCGGTGGCGCCGGGCGACTCGATCCCGGGCATTCCGCGTCACAGCGTCAAGCTCGCAACTGATTACGCGGTCACCGACACCTGGTCGGTCGGCGCCGACGTGCGCGCGTTTTCGAGCCAGTTTGTGCGCGGCAATGAAAACAACACCCATCAGGCGGGAACCTTCACCGACCAGTTCGGCGAAACGCGGACCTTCCTGAATTCCGGCGAGGCCTCGGGCTTTGCCGTAGTCAATCTGACGACGCGTTATCGTATCGCGCGCGATTGGGAGATATTCGCGCGCATCGATAATCTGTTCGACCGCGAATATTTCAACGGCGGCGCGCTCGGCGAAAACACGTTCAGCGCGGCGGGCGCTTTCCTGACCAATTCAGAAGACTGGACGCGCGAAACTTTCTACGCACCCGGCGCGCCGCGAGCGGGCTGGATCGGCATCCGCTACACAATAGACCGGAAATAGCGATCGAACGGCCATGAGGGAAGGCGGTCAACCATCCATGCTTTATTTCACCACGATCACCAGAAAGGATATCGCCATGATGAAACGAACGAAATTCGCTGTGACTATGCTGACCGCATTGGGCGTCGCCTGCACAGGAATCGGCGTTGCGGGTACGGCAGCCGCACAGGGCAGCAAGGCCGGCAAGGATGGCATCGAACAATGCATGGACACGGTACTCAAGCAGAAGCCGGGCAAAGTCGCTCAACTGGAAAAGAAGATGGAGAACGGGAAGCCCACCTTCGAATTCGAAGTCACCGGCAACGACGGCAAGAATTGGGACGTTGAATGCACAGCCGGCAAAGTCACCGAAATCGAGCAGAACGTCGGCAGCGCGGATGATCCGCTGTTCAAGGCCAAGATGAAGATCAGCGAAGATGAAGCCAAAAAAATCGCGCTCAAGGCGCATCCCGGAAACATCGAAGAACCGACCGATTTCGAAATCGAGCCCGACGGCAAAGCGTCTTATGAATTCGACATACAGACCGAAGGCGGCAAGGAAATGAAAGTCGAAGTCGACGCGACCAGCGGCAAGATCGTCGAAGCCAACCAGGAACTGTGGGGCATCGGCGAAGACGAATCAGCGAATATGGGCAAGAAATAAGCGTTTTCAGTCGTTAAAAAAGCCGCCTCCGGGCGGCTTTTTTATTGCATGCTGCTTAGCGCAGCAACGGAAACGTTCCCAGGCCCTCGCGCAACTCGTCTGGATTGGAATTCCGGTTAGCGGGGCACAAGACAGCGAGTCCGGATAAAATAACATCGCGCCGGCAAGCACGCCGCCGCGATATCCTGGAGATCTCCATGAAAGCAATCATGCTGCGGATTGCGCCGTTGCTGCTGGCCACGCTGGGCGCCGCGCAAGCGGCGGGCGACCTCACGCGCCAGGAGCCCGTACTTGTTACGGTAAAACTCGGCGATGAAAAGGGTGCGCTGCGTTTTTTTCCGGCCAATGTCGCATTCGAAACCGGCAAGCTGTATCGCCTGCGGCTGGAAAATCCGAGCAAGGAAAAGCATTATTTTTCATCGGCCGGCCTGGCCGAGGCGGTATTCACGCGCAAGGTCGAAGCGCACGGCAGGGACGGCAAGCCGGTCGCCGAAATCAAGGGCGCGATCCGGGAAATCGAGGTATTCCCGGGAGGCGTGGCCGAGTGGTGGTTCGTGCCGCTCAAGACCGGCAGCTTCGACGATCTGAAATGTACGATCAAAGGCCACGCCGAAGCCGGCATGACCGGCAAGATCGAAATCCGCTAAATTCGTCAATGCCAGCGGCTGGTCGTCCGCGAAGCCGGGCGGCGCTCACGTCACCGAGAAAAATCTCTGAGTAAGCGTAAGTCAGGGTGCGTAAGCTCCCTGACAAAGATCGCTCAATCGATGCTGTCAGGGAGTCTTCGGCACCCTGACCTACGGATTTTCTTCGTCGCTTAATCGGGGGCCGAACGAAATATATGGCATTTAACTTTGGAGCGCGACACTGCGTCGAACGCGTCACGCGCAAGGTTTTATGGCAACGATTCGGCGGCGTTCATGCGTTCGACCAGCTGATCGTGCTGGTCGGCGGCAAACAGGCGCAACCTGACGCCGACAGGCAGGAAAGCCGGAAAAGCCGGATCGACGATTCCGGCCTCGCTCAGCGCTTGTACAGCCGCATCGTCGCCGGCTTCCAGCGCGGGCTGATTCGGATGACAGCATTTCACCAGCGCCAGAGAACGCGCGTTAACCTCGCCAGCCAACCAGGCGGCGAGGCTGTCCGACGTGACCTCCCAGTTCATCGGAATATCGCACGCCGTGTCGGCCATTTGCAGCGGCAGCCAGACCACCGCTTTGCCATGGCGCAATGCCGTGTGCATTTCGGCTGCGCTTTGCGCACTTGCCAGTTCCGTCTCGATGCCACAGAGCATCAGCCCGAACTGCTGCATCGCCATGAGCGCCATGCGGTGCGCGACGGCGTCGTCGAATCGCCAGTGCCGCTGTGCATTGCGCACCTCGTCGGCAAAGCCGCCGCCGCCCGGCACGACGATCGCGCGCCCGCCGCCGCCCTGCGCGATCGCCTGCAGCCATCGCGCCAGGTGCTGCGAGCGCGCGAGACTGCCGCCGAGTTTGATGACCCATAATCCGCCTGCAGCTCCCGGCAGAATCGCCGGTTCTGCCTGAGCGATTCTGCCTGAGCCGACACCGTTATCCGACACCGCTCATCGCGCTTTGCTGCAGCAGGCGCAGCATGGCAGCGCCCTTGTCGAGGGTTTCCTGATATTCGTCGGCGACGCGCGAATCAGCAACGATGCCACCGCCTGCCCAGAAGCGAACGGTGCCGCCGGTTGGCGGCGAATAAATCATGGTGCGAATCGCGATATTGGTGTCCATCCGGCCATCGAAGCCGAGGTAGCCGATCGCGCCGCAATAGACGCCGCGGCGATGCGGCTCGAGTTGTTCGATGATTTCCATGGCGCGCAACTTGGGGGCGCCTGTGATCGAGCCGCCCGGAAAGCAGCCGCGCAGGAGCGCGATCGCGTCCCTGCCCGGCGCAAGCTGGCCGACAACGGTGCTGACCAGATGGTGCACGGTCGGAAAACTTTCGATGGCGAACAATTTCGGCACGCGCACCGAACCGGGCGCGCAGCTTTTCGACAGATCGTTGCGCAGCAAATCGACGATCATGACGTTTTCGGCGCGATCCTTTTCGCTTTCCTGCAGCGCTTCGCCGAGCGCCGCATCGAGACGCGGATGGCCGGCACGCGGACGCGTGCCCTTGATCGGCTTGGTCTCGACGCGCCCGTCGGCATCGACTTGCAAAAAGCGCTCGGGCGATGCGCACAGAATCTGCGCCCCCGGCGTATTCAGGTAAGCGGCGAACGGCGCCGGATTGATGATACGCAGCGCCTGGTAAGCGAGCCACGCGTCGCCGGTCGCCGGCGCGGCAAAGCGCTGGGCGAGATTGACCTGATAGCAGTCGCCGGCGCGAATGTAATCCTGGATGCGCCGGAATGCGCGATCGTAGGTCTCGCGCGTCATGTTCGAGGCGAGGGCAGCCTTGATCCGGAACGGCGCGCGGAAACGTTCGGCAACCGGCGTTTCGAAGCGCGCAAGCAAGTGCGGCCAGCGTTGCGCCGTCGCCGCATCTCGACCGCTTGCAGCAAGCACGGTTCGCCGCTCGAGATGATCGATGACGAGCGCCCAGTCATAAAAGCCGATGGCCATTTCGGGAAGCTTTTCGGCATCTTCGGCGATCGCCGGCAGGCGTTCCAGCCGGCGTCCGAGGTCGTAACCGAAATAACCGATGGCGCCGCCCGTAAACGGCAGCCCGGCGCGATGTCCGCCCATGTTTGTCGCCGCCTCCCCGCCAGGCAGCGCCGCTGGCCGCAAATACGCGCGCAGCAAATCGAAAGGATCATCGGGCGACAGACGATTTTCCGCAGCGCCGCGAATCTCGGTCAGCTTGCCGCGCGTGGTCAAGGTCAGATACGGCTCGGCGGCCAGAATGTCGTAGCGCGATTGGCCGAGATGGTGCGCGCCGCTGTCGAGAAAAACCGCCCACGGCAGGTCGGCGATCGCCTCGAACAAAGCGGCGCTGTCCTCGCGATACGGCAGTTCGGCAAGCTTGGCGGACATGGGCGTTGGACTTCAGCGATGCGAATTAATGCTTGAGCCGATTTTATCGGAAACGCGGGCGACGCGGATTGCCGCCTGCCGAGGTCGAATCGCGGTGCAGGAAGCGTTTCATTCGGATGCCGCTATTCTTATGGCCTAACAGGCTGTTGAAAAACGTAGCGAGCGCAGCCAAGACGAGGTGCTGCGGGCCGAGAAAGCGGAATGTATATGGGAATACATGAGCATTTTGAGGCCCTGAGTAACGAAGTATTGGCAAGCGCAGTAGTTTTTCAACAGCCTGCTAAAGCTTCCGGCCGGAAAGCGCGAGGATCAAGAGCCTCGCGGACGCGATCGCGCAAGATCGCGGGCTATCTGTTTTCGTTCTTCGGTAGCAGCTTCTCGATTCGCTCAAGCCGAAACGACGCGGAGTTGATTTCCTTCCACGCCAGCCAGGCGACGCTGTAGGCCGGCGCGCAAGCGTTGATCCAGTCTTTGCCATGGGCTGGCTTGACCGGCTCCGGCTCCGTTATCAAGCTGGCGAAATCGGCATAGCGGCGCGCCATTCGTGCGGCGAGCTTGCGGGCGACAAAGCTGCCCGTTCCGGCGCCGATCACGGGCGCATAGGCGGACGCAAAACCGGCGGACGCAGCGCCGGCGTCCTGTACCCCGGCGGAGGACAACACGCGCTCGCACGCCGAATGGATTTTGCGTAACTGGCATTCGGCGAACCAGGCGGCGAGGCGTCGCCACGCGGCCATCGGCGCCGATTCGGAATCCGCGCCTATCATGCGGGCAAGGCGCCGCGCGCTGTCCGCCATGGATTTGCCGGCATTGTCGGCGGCCGGCATCTGGTCGGCGTCGTCCGGCAACTCGCCGGTCAGTCGATAAATGTCTGCCGTGGTCGCGAAGTTTTCGGCCATGACGTTTTGCCAGTCGCCCGCGAACGGCACGCGCGACGCCAGCGCCGCAAGCGGCGTTCGCACGATGCCGGTATAGACCAGTTCATCGCAGGCAAGCCGGCTGCGATCGTCGCGACCGCGCGCCGCGATCACGCCATCGCTGAAGGGAACGATATCGGTCGTCGTGCTGCCGATGTCGACGAGCAAACCATCACCGACCCGGCTGGCGCAGACCTGTGCGCTGGCAAGCCAGTTTGCGGAGGCGACTTCGGCGATAATGGCCGGATTGCCGGCCAGTTCAGACGCCGCGACGAAACCCCGGGCGCCTCGAAAAAACATTGCGTTCGCCGGCGCCAATCGACTGTTGATCGCCTGCGCCAGGCTTGTGACGCCCGCAGCGCGCGATGAGAAGCAATCGGCCAGTTCGCCGGTCATGGTCACGGCGTGCCGGGCTGACTCGGCCGGAATGGCCAGATCAATCAGCGTTGCGGCGAGTGCGGCATCGAATTCCTGCAAACCCAGCCAGAGCCGGCAGGGCCGCTGGCCGGCCTTCAGCACGGCGCCATTGCGATCGAGCACAACACCCTTCAGATGCGCGCCGCCCACATCCCAGCCGAAAACGTGGTCATCGCGGATTCGGTCGCCGCGTTTATTTTTTTTGGCCGGGGCGTCAGCGCCCGCTGCTTTATCGGGTGTCGAACGCTGCGAGGTCGACATCGACCTTGATTCCATGCGCGCGCTGGACGTGTAGCGGCTGCGTCGTATCGAGCAAGCCGAGAACCAACGCGGCCGGATTGCAGCCGAGCGATGCGTGCAAGCCGACATAGGAAGTGGTGAGGCGCGGGTTGACTTCGAGCACGATCGCATTGCCGTCTTCGGGCAAGATGAAATCGACGCCGACATAACCCCACGAGCCGGGAAAGGCGGATGCGATTCGATCAGCGAGCTGAGCGAACCGGGCCCGACTATCGTGCAAGCCATTCACCACGCTGCCGAGAAAGTGAAATTGATCGTCGCGAATCACGACGCGCTGGCGATTGCACGAAAGCAGTCGGGCTTCGCCGTCGCGGCACAGCATCGACAAGCTGCACGGTTCGCCGGACACAAACGGCTGCATGACGAAATCGATCTGGTCCGCCCCGGTTGAGCGTGCAGCAGCCCATTGCGCCGCGGCGCTTAAGCTGCGGAATAACCGCGTCTCCTGACAGCCGGCGCCATCGTCTGGTTTGACGACCCAGCTCCCCGGCCATTGTTGCGCGGCGCCCCCGCCGGATTCCGTAGACCCGAGGTGTGGCGGGCGTCGCGACGAAGCACCCGCATTCAGACGAAACGATGGCGCGGCGGCGTCTGCCGAAGCCATGCCGCTTTCATTCAGACGAAACGTTGGCACTGCGGCAACGCCAGATTTCTCGAGCGCCTGCGACGTCAGATATTTACTCGCCGCGACGCGCACCGCGCCCGGGCTGCTGCCAAGAAGAATGCGGCCGCAATCGAGCACCTGCCGGCTCAGGCTTTCGAGGCGACCATTCGTTTCCGGAGCGATCGGCCATACTGCGTCGGCCTGCATCGCGCAGCGCGTGAAGCTGCCGGATTCGGCCATCACGCTGCCGACGCGCGTTCCGGAACCGAGCTCGAGCGGACCAAGCCGGGGGTCGCGGCAGGTAAAAGCATCGATACCGGGAATCCCGGCGAGATCTGCGAGCAGCGCACGCGACATCATGTCGCCCTCGCGAGCGAGCGCTGGCGGCAACGGCGCATTTAGCAGGCCGCCGCCCGTGATGTCTTCGTAGGCAAAGACTCGCAAAGCGAACCGATTCTCCGCACCGATGAAATAAGCTGCCGCGCAAATGGCTACGCCACCGCGAACCGTAATGCTTCGCCCATTGCGGCGACTGCGTCAGGCCTGAACTCGTCGAAGGTCTTTCATGCTTCGACGGGCTCAGCACGAACGGCTCTTACTTTCGCCCTTACTCAATAACACCGCACTAGGCGTGGGCTGCGAATGGATGCGTCATGCTGCCTTTTTTCGCTACGACTTCGGACGCTTTCGGCTGCCCTGCGATCGCGCGCTTCAGTGCTTCCTTGGTGGCCGCGTAGTTGTAGTCCTGGATCTTGTTGTCGTCCTCGGCCAGCCAGTGGATGAAGACGCCCACACAAATGAACAGATTGTCTGCTTCATTCGCGGGAATCGTGCCGTCCTGCACGCAATCGGCAACCGCCATTGCGACCGCGCGCTGCGCCGGGCCGAACATCTGCACTGCCTGCGTCGCGCCCTTGATCGTGACCTTGTTGTACAGCAGCGTATTGGGCTTGGTCGCCAGATTCGGCGCGACCAGGGCGAGGAGCGAAGTGAAGCCATCCTTGTTGTTGGTCAGCGCATTGTTGAACGCCTTTTCGGCGGCGCTGCCGCGCGGACCGATGATGAGATCGATATGCGCGACCTCATTGCCCTCGCCGACCAGCGATTCGCCGACCATCACGCGGTCGATTTTCATGCCGCCGGCCGGGCGAGCCTGGCCGGCGCCTGCTGCGCTGGGAGCCGGCTGACCCGGCCGCGCCGCCGGGGCAGGGGCAGGACGCGCTTGCGGCGCGCCGGCTGGACGTTGCTGCGGTTGCTGCGCCTGTCCGCCCGGACGAGTGGCGGGCCGCGTGGGCTGCTTACCCATCCCGAAAAATTCCAGAATCCTGTCGATAAAAGACATCACCTTCTCCTCATGTCGCTTTGATTTAGCTGTCCGTAACTTCTAACCCGCCGCTGGACGCTGCATTGCGATCCAAGCCGCGCGCTGCGAAACCAGCGCCGCGACCTGGTCGGCAAAACAGTGTCAGGCGTGAGCCGCAAACGGATGGGTCATGCTGCCTTTCTTGGCAACCACTTCCGAGGCTTTCGGATCGCCGGCGATTGCCCGCTTCAGCGCTTCCTTGGTGGCCGCGTAGTTGTAGTCCTGGATCTTGTTGTCGTCCTCGGCCAGCCAGTGGATGAAGACGCCCACACAAATGAACAGATCATCGGCTTCATTCGCGGGAATCGTGCCGTCCTGCACGCAATCGGCAACCGCCATCGCGACCGCCCGCTGCGCCGGGCCGAACATCTGCACTGCCTGTTTGGCGCCCTTGATCGTGACTTTGTTGTACAGCAGCGTATTGGGCTTGGTCGCCAGATTCGGCGCGACCAGGGCGAGGAGCGAAGTGAAGCCATCCTTGTTGTTGGTCAGCGCATTGCAAAACGCCGCTTCGGCCGCGCTGTTGCGGGGGCCGATGATCAAGTCGATGTGCGCGACTTCATTGCCGTCTCCGATCAGAGATTCGCCTACCATTACGCGATCGATTTTTGCCATTATTGCTTCTCCTAGTGGGGTTAATTGACGATCCTGCGATCGGCCTTTTTTTGGGCGGCCTTTCGCGTTTTTACTCAAAAGCGAATCACTCGCCAGGGTAAAATCTGCATGCTCACACCGACTGCCTGTCCCGCTCGACAGTTGCTACCGATTCGTACTGCACAGCTTGCTGCTAACGTGAGGCGCCAATATCGGCGCGGCCCTGTTCGAGCTTCACAACGAACAGGCTGGCGACGCTCAGGTCGGCTGTCGCGCCGGGGTTCAGGCCATCGCGTTTCAACTCGCTATCCCAGGCGGCGAGTTTGCCGCACACGCTTTGCGGATCGCTCGCGCGAAGCAAACTCGCATCCAGCATTTGCGCCCGGAGGCTGACCCGGCGCGCGGCGGCCATGCCGGATTTACGCGCGATATGGGTATCAGCGAAGCGCGCCAAGAGATGCAGATAGCAGGCGCTGACCGCCCACGGTTCCGTCCAGCCGCGGGCGAGCGCGTGACGCAAACCCGGCGCGCCGATCTGGAACACTTCGGTAAAACCATTCGCGTACTGGCGCGCGATGCTGTCGCGAGCGGCTGCCTCGCGCATGGCATCGAGTAGTGTTACTTGCGGCGCGGGATCGGCGTTGCGTACGTCGTAGCGTGCGGCTGCGCCCAAACCGCCAGGGTTGGCAAGACGGATGGCGCGGAAAGTTTGCCCGGCGTCGGCGGCGTTCAACCCTGCCAGGGTAGACTGCAACGCAGCGCGCAGCGTTTGCCCCGGCTTGACTCGCAGCGCCGCGTGCGCGAGAGGCGCGCACAGCAGCACGATGCCGAGATTGGTATTGCACGAGACGACTTCGCGCGTCGCCTGCACGGCTTCGAATATGCGCTGGCCGACCGTGGCGCCGCTGCGGCTGATCGGCGCCTTGATCGCCGCGGCGCTGCGAACGAACTCCTCGACGGACATGCCGTGGCCTTCGCCATGCAGGCCGACATTGCCGGGCTTCAATGCCTCAAGCTCGGCGATGCACGCGTCATAAAGCGCGCTGGCAATGAAGCCTGGCTCCAAGCTCTTTTCCATGGCGGCGTGAACAGAACCGACACGCGGCGCAACGCTCAACATACGGCTTCCAGCGGCTGGCTCAGATGGCGGGCGATCAGATCGTCGACCAATGCTTGCGCGATATTTTTTTCGGTGACGCGCTGCAGGCCCTGCCAAGCCGGCATGCTGTTGACTTCGATCACGAACAGTTGATTGTCGGCGCCGCGCAGAATATCGACGCCGGCGTAATCCATGCCGACCGCGCGCGTCGCGTCCTGCGCCAGACGCTTCATGTGCCCGTCCATCGCATCCGTCGCGACTTTTTCACAGCGGCCGCCCTGGGCGACGTTGTTGATCCAGTTGCTGCCGCGCCGGATCATCGCCGCGACCGCCACGCCGCCGATCACGAATATCCGATAATCATGCCAGCCGCCTTGACCTCGTCCCGTCTCGACGAAGCTTTGCAGATAGCAAACCTGATTGTACTCGGCGAGTTCAGGTAGCTTTACGGGCGGCTTTGCACCGGCTTGCAGCCTTTGCAAACCGGCGCCCTGCGAGCCAAACAGCGGTTTGATCACGACATCGCGCCCGGCCACGGTTTCTCGCAGCAAGATCGAGCGCGCCTGCGCCGCACTTTCCGTAACCCAGGTCGGCGGCGTCGGAATTCCCGCATTCTTCAACAGAAAACTGGTCATCGCCTTATCGACGCTGCGTTCGACCGCGCGAGCGCTGTTGTATACCGGTATGCCTATTTCGCGCAGCGCATGCAGGATGTCGAGGCGCAATACAACCTGCTCGAGCGTGCCGGCGGCGATGCCGCGCACGAACACGGCGTCGGGCAGGCGCGCGTCGAAACCCGGCATGACAATGCCCTGAATGCCGTGCTGTAAATCGATGCGGCAATCTTCGAGCTTCACATATACGCTGCTATAAGCGCGCGCTTTGAACGCACGGCGCAACTGCGCACCGTGCCAGCCCGGATCGTCGGTCGCGATCGCGATGCGGCCCGCTGCCGGGCGCATCGTTCGCGGCATTGGCCGCGGCAGCGACGTCAGACTCACGCGCGCCTCCGGCAAAACCGCAAGCCCCTCAAGGCCCGCCTCCGAACGAAGCGTTGAGCAACGCCATGTCGATCTTGCCGCCGCGAAAACTGCTGCCGCTGTCCAGATTGCTGACGAGGACTTCGGCTGGCGCAAACAACATGGCATCGATCTCGTAAAAATCGTAGCCGCATTCTTTGAAGATGCGCGCGAACGGCTTGCCGTAATCTTTCGACGCACTGCTCGGCAGCTTTTGCGCGAGATCGGCCGCGGCTTCATCACTGCAGCGCAGGTATAGCTGG
>JACDAM010000251.1 GCA_013695435.1 Burkholderiales bacterium
GCGCTAACCGATGGCCTCGGTGCGTTGCACGCCATCATTGCGCGTTGGGCAAGACGATGAGGTGTCAAGCGTGGTGGGGAAATTCGATGTCACGATGGCGGTCGCGGCCGACGTCGCGATGTCAGGATCACTGCTCGCCCGCGTCATGTTTCGCAGAGGCGGCCGCGACCCGGGTCTGTTAAAACATCTCGATGGCCATAGCCGTCGCTTCGCCGCCGCCGATGCACAGACTGGCGATACCGCGTTTGCCCCCGGTCTTTTTCAGGGCGCCGATCAGGGTTACCAGAATGCGCGCACCGGAGGCGCCGATCGGGTGACCGAGTGCGCAGGCGCCGCCGTGAATATTCACTTTTTCATGGTCGAGCTGGAGATCGCGCATAGCGGCCAGGGCGACCACGGCGAAAGCCTCGTTGATCTCCCACAAGTCCACGTCGTCGACCGACCAGCCAACCTTGGCCAGAATCTTCCGTATGGCGCCTATCGGAGCAGTCGTAAAGAGCTTCGGTTCGTGAGCATGCGTCGTATGGCCGACGATGGTCGCGACCGGCTTGACGTCGAGCTGGTCCGCGGTCGAGCGGCGCATGATCACGAGGGCCGCTGCGCCGTCGGAAATGGAGCTCGAATTGGCGGCGGTCACCGTGCCGTCCTTTGCGAAGGCGGGCTTGAGGGTCGAGATTTTCTCGACCTGCGCCTTTTGCGGTTGCTCGTCCCGGTCGATGCGCGCGGGGCCGTTGCGCCCGGCAACGGTCATAGGCGCTATTTCCCAGGTTAACGAGCCGTCATCGCTTGCCTTGCGGGCGCGCATCGTTGAGGCGACGGCGAACGCGTCCTGTTCGGCACGCGTGAAACCGTAGGCGCTCGCGCAGTCTTCGGCAAATGTTCCCATCAACCGGCCGCGATCGAAGTAGGCGTCCTCCAGGCCATCGAAGAACATATGATCGAGAATCTGGCCATGACCGAGCCGCAGACCGCCGCGCGCTTTCGGCAGAAAGTAGGGCGCGTTGGTCATCGATTCCATACCGCCAGCGACCATGACGTCATTGCTTCCGGCGAGCAACAAATCGTGCGCCAGCATCGCGGCTTTCATGCCGGAACCGCAAACTTTGTTTACCGTGGTGCAGCCGACCGCCAGCGGCACGCCGGCGTTGATGGCCGCCTGCCGCGCCGGCGCCTGGCCCAGTCCCGCCGGCAGTACGCAACCCATGATGACTTCCTGCACCTGATCGGCGCGAATTGCGGCGCGTTCGATCGCCGCCTTGATGGCGACGCCGCCGAGCTGGGGTGCGGTGACGCTGGCGAAATCACCCTGAAAACCCGCGATAGGGGTACGCGCAACCGAGACGATGACGATGGGATTGTGCGACATGTTTTCGCCGAATTTTTTTCGTGACGGGAAGCTATCTCCGGATTTTCCCGATCGGCGTCGGCCAATCCTCGATGGAGAATGCCGACAACGCGATTAGCGTAGCGGTTCGCGTTGCGCAAGGAAAGGCCGTCAGCAAAAAATCGCGAAAGCGTCGGGGGTTTGCTGAAAAGCCGCGACGTGGCAAGCGCAAGAACTGACGCGGCGGTCTGTCGAACTGCAACATTTGCTACCGGCGTTCGCGCCGGGGTATGGTTTCGGTGATGCGTTTCCGAAAGCCGGGGCGCGTGTGCGGCGAACGGCGCAGGGGCGAACCCGTCGCGCGCAATCTTTTCAGACCGGGAGGAGTCCGTGTTGGAACGAGCGCTTTGCCTTGCGGCTACACTGAATTGCGCGCTTTGGCCAGTTGCGCACGCGCAATCCGTTCCGGCGGTACGCGCGCCATCGGTCGAGGTCGAAGGCGAATCGGCGTACGGGCCCGTCGATGGTTACGACGCGGAACGCTCGGCGACCGCAACCAGGACCGACACGCTGATTCGCGATGTACCGCAGTCGGTGCAAGTCGTGCCGCGCGCGGTGATCGAGGATCAGACAGCATTCGACCTGATCGACGTTCTGGAAAACGTCAGTAACGTCCAGCCCCAGGATAACGACAATAGCGACGAGAGCTTCGTGATCCGCGGTTTTAATAACGATACCAGCGCGGCGCGCGATGGAGCCGGATTCAAAATCAATGGTTCGACGGCCAGGTCGGATTTGGCCGGAGTGGAGCGCGTCGAAGTGCTCAAAGGCCCGGCTTCGGTCCTCTACGGCACGACTGATCCAGGCGGTATGATCAATATCGTTTCCAAACGCCCGCTAGCGCGGCCTGATTACGTTGCCACCCTGACGGCCGGGAGCTTCGATTTTTACCGCGCCGCCGCCGATGCGTCGGGGCCGGTCACGCGCTCGCTGCGCTACCGCTTCAATGCCGTTTACGAACGCAGCGAAAGTTTCCGCGATTTCTTTGTCGAACCCGAAAGCGTTTATCTCGCGCCCACTGTCTCCTGGAACCCGCGACCATCGACCGAGCTGATCGTGTTCGCCGAATATCAGAAAACGGATACCCAACTCGACCCTGGGCTGCCCGTTCTGCCCGGCGGACGCATTCCGGATATTCCTTTCAGCCGCTACTACGGCGAGGCATTCGCGGGCTTCGAAGTGCCCGTATACCAATTGCGTTATGTTTTTGAGGAGTCTTTGAACGACCGATGGTCGCTGCGCGCGACCGGCGCTGTTCAGGACTCCGAAAGCGAGGAGACCAGAATTGAATTCAGGGGTTTCGAAGACGACGAAAAAACGCTCAACCGCGAGGCGCGGCGCCAGCGCACCAGGGAAGTGCGCTACTCGGTGCAAAACGAGCTTGTCGGAAAACTGCGCGCCGGCGATTTTGGCCATACCGTGCTCGCCGGCATCGCGTATTCCGAAGACCGCCAGTCGGAAACGGATGAAGGGTTCGAACTCGACGCCATCGATGTTTTCGATCCCGTCTATTCCGCAACCCTCGGGCCACGGATTGAACGTTTGTCATTCGACCAGGAACTCGACGCGCTTGGCCTGTACGTTCAGGACCAGATCAGAGTCTCACAAGCGTGGATTCTGGTCGCGGGTTTGCGTTTCGACCGCTACCACCGCAGCGATCGATTCCGCGGCGGCGATATCGGCGATCTTGATGCCAAAGTTCGTGATCGCGCATTCTCGCCGCGTCTCGGGGCCGTCTACCAGCCCGCGGAATGGTTGTCCGTGTACGCGAATACCGCGCGCTCGTTCCGACCCCAGATCGGCGTCCAGCAGAGCGGCATCGGGGCGGACGCCGAGCGCGGCCGACAGATCGAAGCGGGAATCAAATTCGATCTTTTCGATAATCGCGCGAGCGCGACCTTGTCGGTATTCGATATCCGCAAGGAAAACGTGCTGACCACCGATCCCGGTCAGGCGAACTTTGTGTTGCAGACCGGGGAGCAGCGCAGCCGCGGCGTGGAAATCGATATTGCGGGTGACATTGCGCCAGGGTTGAAGGTGATTGCCAACGCGGCCCTGCTTGACGCTGTAGTTGTCGAAGATCCCGTCATCGCCAAGGGTACGGATGCCGTCAATGCGCCGCGTCTTAGCGGCCGTTTTTGGGGCATCTATCGCTTTCGCGGAGAGCCACTTTCAGGTCTGACGCTCGGCGCCGGCCTGACTGCTGTTTCGAATCGCAACGGCAACCTTTTCGAGCCTTACAATGTTCCCGGCTACGTTCGGCTCGACGCCGTTATAGCCTACCGTTTGAACCATCGTATCCAGTTTTCGCTGAACTTCAAGAATGTGACCGACAAGCAATATATCAATAGCGCCGGTTCCAATGCCGTTTATCCGGGCGCCCCGTTTTCGGTCTTCGGAAAAGTTGAATTGCGGCTATGAGCGGACGATAACACCACGGGCTGGAGTAAACTTCACTGGCAGCTTACCGGGGGGCTATGTCCTTCAAACACATCCTTCTAGAGCAGAAAGAGCCGGGAATTTATCTGCTGACGATCAATCGGCTGCAGGCGCTGAACGCGCTGAATTCCGAAACCTTGACCGAGATCGGCGCGGCGTTGAGCGAAATCGGCAAGGAAGCCGCGGCCCGCGTATTGCTCGTTACGGGGGCCGGAGACAGGGCCTTCGTCGCTGGCGCCGACGTCCGCGTAATGCGCGACTTCACACCGCTCGAAGCCCAGGCGCTTTCCGAACAGGCGCTGCGCGTGTTCCGCAAACTCGAAGCGTTGAGCGTACCCGCGATCGCGCTGGTCAACGGCTACTGCCTGGGCGGCGGCTGCGAGTTCGCGCTGAGCTGCGATTTCATCCTCGCCGCGGAGAACGCGGTCTTCGGGCAGCCTGAGGTGAACCTCGGCATTATGGCCGGTTGGGGCGGCACGCAGCGGCTGACCCGCCTGATCGGCCGCGCCCGCGCGATGGAGTTGCTGGTGAGCGGACGCCAGGTGCGCGCCGACGAAGCCATGCAAATCGGGTTGGCCAACCACGTTTATCCGAAGGACGAGTTGCTCGAGCAAGGCCTGGCGCTCGCACGCACCATTGCGGCCAAGGGGCCGCTCGCCGTGCGGCTCACGAAACGCGCGGTGCAGCGTGGCCAGGATCTGGATCTCGAAAACGCCTGCATCCTCGAAAGCCAGTTATTCGCCCTGTGCTTCTCGTCCGCCGACCAGAAAGAAGGCATGGCTGCGTTCGTGGAAAAGCGGCCGGCGCGGTTCCAGGGACAGTAGGTTTGCTACGGCTTAAACAGGGAAAAGCGCCGATGCAGCTTGCGCGAACTGATGCCGAGAGCGACACATTTCCGAAATTGCTGCTGCAGCACGCGAAGGTGCGCGGCAATCAGCCCGCGATTCGCGAAAAAGATCTCGGCATCTGGCAATCATGGACCTGGGCGCAGGTGCGCGACGAAGTCGCTGCGCTCGCGGGCGGGCTCGCGGCGATGGGCTTCAGGCGCGGCGACAATCTGGCGATCATCGGCGACAACCGGCCGCGCTTGTACTGGGCGATGAGCGCAGCGCAGGCGCTGGGCGGGGTGCCGGTACCGCTCTACCAGGATGCGCCTGCCGACGAAATAATCTACGTGTTCGACAACGCGGAGATTGGTTTTGCGATCGTGGAGGACCAGGAGCAGGTCGACAAGCTGCTCGAAATCAAACCGCGTGCGCCGCGCTTGAATGCGATCATTTACGACGATCCGCGCGGGCTGCGCCATTACCAGCAGCCGTTTTTGCATGCCTATACCGATGTGCAGGCGCGCGGCCGCGAATACCACGCCGCGCACCCGGATTTCCTGGCCGACAGCATAGGCGCGGGCAAAAGCGCCGACACCGCAGTTATTCTCTACACCTCTGGCACCACCGGGCATCCTAAAGGCGTATGCCATACGCATGCGAGCATGATGGGCGCGGGCGCGCGCGGCTGCGAATTCGAGAAGCTCGGTCCAGGCGATGAGATTCTGTCGTATCTGCCCATGGCCTGGGTCGGCGACTTTCTGTTTTCGTACGCGCAGGCGATGGCCGGCGGCTTCACCGTGAACTGTCCGGAATCGCCGGATACGGTGATGACCGACTTGCGCGAAATCGGTCCCACATATTATTTCGCGCCGCCGCGCGTCTACGAAAACCTGCTGACCACGGTCATGATACGCATGGAAGACGCGAGCTGGCTGAAGCGCGGAATGTTCCGCTGGCTCATGAACGTCGCAAACCGAAGCGGTGTGCGGATACTCGCCCGGCAGCCCGTTCCATTGCTCGACCGCGTGCTGTATGCGCTGGGGAATCTGCTTGTTTACGGACCGCTGCGCGACGTGCTCGGCATGAGCCGCATCCGCGTCGCCTACACAGCGGGCGAAGCGATAGGCCCGGACCTGTTCCGCTTCTATCGCTCGATCGGCATCAACCTGAAGCAGTTCTACGGCCAGACCGAAACCTGTGCCTACGTGTGTCTGCAGGCGGATGATCAGGTGAAATTCGATTCCGTCGGAGTCGCGGCGCCCGGCATGCAAATCAGGATTGCAGAGAATGGCGAGGTGCTGGTCAAGGGAGTGAGTCTGCTCAAGGAATATTACAAACGACCGGATGCCACGGCGGATGCGATCGATGCCGACGGCTACTTCATGACCGGAGACGCGGGCGTGTTCGGTAGCGACGGTCACCTGAAAATCATCGACCGCGCGAAAGACGTCGGGCGTATGAACGACGGGACGCTGTTCGCGCCAAAATATCTCGAGAACAAACTCAAGTTTTCGTCTCACATCAAGGAAGCGGTGGCGTTCGGCGATCAGCGCGGTTATTGCGCGGCCTTTATCAACATCGACATCGGCGCCGTCGGCGATTGGGCCGAGCGGCGCAATATGCCCTATACCGGCTACACCGATCTTGCCTCGCAGGACGCGGTTTATGATCTGATCAAAGATTGCGTGGAAAAAGTAAACCGCGATCTCGCTGACGATCCCAGTCTGTGCAATTCGCAGATTCGCCGCTTTTTGATTCTGCACAAAGAGCTCGATGCCGACGATGGCGAACTCACGCGCACGCGCAAGGTCCGGCGCGGCGCCATCGCCGAAAAATACGCGGAGCTGATCGCGGCTCTTTATTCGGAACAATTCAGTTGCCGCGTGACCGCGCAAGTGAGATTCGAGGATGGGCGCACAGGCACGATAGTGGCGGACGTAAAAATCCGCGAAGCGCGGCTGTTCGAGGCGTTGCAGAAAGCGAGCTGATGGCTGCGCGCGTCATCGGCGGAACCCTGCTCGAGCTGGGCAATATTTCGCTTTCGTTCGGCGGCGTCAAGGCGCTGAGCGACGTAAGCTTCGACGTGCGCGAGCACGAAATCCGCGCGATCATTGGCCCGAACGGCGCTGGCAAAAGCTCGATGCTGAACGTGATCAATGGCGTCTATCATCCACAAGCCGGAACCATCACTTTTCGCGGCAATGCGCGCCGGCAGATGCGGCCGCACGCTGCGGCCAGGCAGGGTATCGCGCGCACGTTCCAGAATATCGCGCTGTTCAAAGGCATGACCGTGCTCGATAACCTTATGGCCGGGCGCAATCTGAAAATGCGCACGGGATTTCTCGCACAGGCGTTTTACCTCGGTCGCGCAAGGCGCGAAGAAATCGCGCACCGCCAACGCGTCGAGGAAATCATCGATTTTCTGCAGATCGAAGCGATACGCAAGACTCTGGTCGGGCGCCTGCCGTACGGTTTGCAGAAACGCGTCGAACTCGGCCGCGCCCTCGCCGCCGAGCCGGATTTGCTGCTGCTCGATGAACCTATGGCGGGAATGAACGTCGAGGAAAAGCAGGATATGTGCCGCTTCGTGCTCGACGTGAACGATGAATTCGGCACCACCATCGTGCTCATCGAACATGACATGGGCGTGGTCATGGATATCTCCGACCGCGTCGTCGTTCTCGACTACGGGCGCAAGATCAGCGATGGCACGCCGCACGAGGTACGCAATGACAAGAGAGTGATCGATGCGTATCTCGGCGTCGCGCATTAACGCGCGCGAGCAGGGAACGGCTTTTGACTTTTGAAAGTTGTTTACCGAGCGGCGTGCCAGGACTGTTCACACCTAAATCATGCCCCGCGTTGCCCTCAAACGGCAGGTCCTAATCACCGTTCACTGATCACCCAATCATGAACTGGCAATTCTTCCTCGAAGTGCTGATCGGCGGCCTGCTCGCCGGGGTCATGTACTCGCTGGTCGCGCTCGGTTTCGTGCTGATCTACAAAGCGTCCGGGGTGTTCAATTTTGCGCAGGGCGCGATGGTGTTTTTCGC
>JACDAM010000252.1 GCA_013695435.1 Burkholderiales bacterium
ACACTGTGTTCCGGATACCGGATATGCGCTGAAAACCTGACGACAGATAACGGGCTGTTGAAAAACGCAGCAAGCGCAGCCAAGACGAGGCGCGAATGGCAGAGAAAGCGGAATGGATATGGAAATACATGAGCATTTTAGTTACGACATAACCTAAAGGTTAGTCTCCACTGAAACTTCGTTTTGAGGCCGTGAGTAACGAAGTATTGGCAAGCGCAGTAGTTTTTCAACAGCCTGTTAACGGAGTGCGGCTGCGCCCAACCGTTCCGCAAGATCGGGATCAATGTTTTTCAAAACCATTTGCACCTCCTCGACCTCGTTGTTCTCCCCTTTATCGGCGAACGCGAGGCCGAGTTGAAACCACGCCTCGGCGTCTTGCGCGTCGATGGCGGTCGCTTTGCGATAGGCGGCGATGGCCGCGGCGTGCTGGTCGAGATGGAAATGCGCCTTGCCGATCGAAACCCACGAATGCGCGTTGGCTGGCTCAGCGCGGGCCCAGTCTGCCGATACGTCAAGCAAGCCTTTCCAGTCGCCGCTCGCCTCCAGGGCCAGCGCCCGCAGAAAAAAAGGCTGCTCGTCTTTCTGCTCCCAGAAAGGCGCCCCGGCTGATAGCGGACCGACCGGAATCGCATCGTCCGCTTCGAGCTGATCGATGATCCACTGGATCGGCAGCGAAAAATGATAATCGTCGCGCGCGCGTCTGGCCTTGAATGTCGCAAGGCCAACCAGCCGCCCGTCTTCATCGAACAAGCCGCCGCCGCTTGCGCCGGAATTGAACGGCGTACTGCTCTGGATCACCATCCCTTTGTCATAATCGTGCAGAGCCTTGACACTCCCTTCGGAAAAACGCGGGCCGAGTCCACCGATGAATCCGACAGCCGTCACCGCTTGACCCGGCTTCAGTTTCGAACTGTTCATGACGACGACGGGAACATTCGCGTGGCGCGCGTAAAGCAGACATAAATCGTGTCGCAGATGGCTGCTTTGACTTTGCACCGCCCAGCGCAGGCCGCTTTTGATCAACTCGATGCGGCGCGCGCGGCGCGTGACATGGCAGTTGGTCGCGACCGCGCCTTCGGCCACCATCACGCCGGAGCCGATCGAAATGCTGCCATCCGGGTTGAATGCTTCGACCTTCAGAACGCTGGGCGACAACTTGATAAACAGATCGCGATCGACAGCGAACGCGGGACTTGCGCAGGTCAGAATGCTGCTGAGCGCCGCGACGAGCAGTTTGCCCGGATTGCCCTGATGCAACCGGACCAGTTTCACGCGATCATTTGCCGGCATCTGCCCGCGGCACACCGTAATCGTCGAGAATCTGGTCGATTTTTCCCTGGTTACCGGCAATCATTTTATCGAGCCGCGCTTTCAGGTCTTTATCGGCCTGACGAACGCCCATCGCGATCGGGTAACCAAACTGAACCCGCGAGCCCGGCACGGCGTGCATCGGCACGATGGCGATCTTTGCGCCCTGATCCTGTTTCGCAAAGTAGCCGCCGATCGGTCCCCATACGAACGCGACGTCGATTCGCCCTTCGATGAGATCTTTCTCTACGACTCCCCAGGTGGATTGTTCCGGATCGCCGCTTTGCTTCTGGTAGGGAATCGCCTGCTCCATCAATTGGTTTTTCAACAGCCAGTCGACGGGTGGAGTTTGCGCGAAAATGCCGAACTTGAGCTTCTTCAAGCGCTCGGGCGGCAGCTTCAAGACGTCTTCCTGCGACTTGACGTCATCCAGCCCGCGGCCCTCCACGAAAGCCATCGCATAAGTCGAGGTGAAATAAGGCCGGGTCGTCGCAGTTTCCCCGTAACCCGCGGGAACGCCGATGATCAGATCGCATTTATAACCATTTTTCTCAGGCACGCGCGCGCGGAGCGTGTTGCGAATGAAACCGAAGCGCTGCGGATACCACGTGTATTCGACGGGGACGCCCATTTCCTTGCCAAACAATTCCGCGATCTTGTTTTCGAACCCTTCACCTTTGCGATTCGAAAACGGCAGATTATTGGGATCCGCGCAAACGCGAAGAGCGGAAGGCGCAGCGTCTTTGATCGGCGCCTGCGCGGCGTCTTTCGCTCGCTCCTGCGCATGAGCAACGGAAAACAAAAATAGCGCAGCCACGACGCCGGCCAACGGCAATCCGGAAAACGATGAGCGATTCATGAAAACTTCCTTGTGTGGACTTCCTTGTGTGGACTCGATCATCTGTTGCATCGAGCAATTACGATGACTTGAGCCGGCCGGCACGATTTGACTCAATACTACGGGCGGGCGTCGGATACCAATGATATCGCCGCTGACTGGGCGCGCATCCGACTGAGCCAGATGCGTTAACCCGAACGGCTATGGATCCGGACAGTAATTGGACAGGAAGCTCAGTCAACGTATCGACTGCAACTTCCTGGCAGTGTCCTGTCCGCGAATTAGTTGCCTACTTCGCCGTTCGAGTTGCCTACTTCGCCGTTCGCCCCTCGATTAGGCTTGCCCTCGAGAGTGCTAATCGAGGGCATTCGAGACAGGCTCTGAGCCTGTCGAAGGGCCGCCTACCGTCGTTCATGCTTCGACGGACTCACCCACGAACGGTGCAAAATAAACAAGTTGTTGCGAGATACAAGACTAGATCCTATTGCATTTTTTCCAGAGTCTTGCCCCAGATTTTTCCATCCGAGCGTCCCTTCAAATAGCCGTAAACACCGTCGATATTGTCAGCCACAGCGGGAACCGTTTTGAATCCCGCCATCAGGGTTCCGGGGCGGCCATTCAAAATAACCTGCTTCGCATCGTCCGCGGAGAGCTTCTTCAGACCTTCGACCAGATTCGCGCCACCCCCCATACCGCCGGTCGCATCACGACCATGACAGGGAACGCAAATGTTCGTATAGGCCTGATAACCGAGGAACGTTTTTTCGTCGACTTTTTTGCCATCCTCGCTCACTTTATAGGGCGCACCGCCTGCAGCGCCGCCCTCGGCTTTGGGCGCGGCAGCATCGGCTTTAGGAGCGTCCGCATCGGCTTTGGGCGCAGCAGCATCGGCTTTTGGAGGGGCATCGGCTTCTGCTTTGGCAGCATCGGCGACGGCAGCATCGGCTTTGGGGGCATCAGCGGCAGCCGCGGGAGCAGCCGTGTCGACTTTGGGGACATCGGCCCCAGCCGCGGGAGCGGCCATATCAGCTTTCGTAGCTTCTGCTACCGCCGTCGGTTTTTCCGCTTCGGGATTCGTCACGGCAGGTGATTTGACCACCTCGGTCGCCGACTCTTTGGCAGTTTGAGGCTTGCCCTGGTCTGCGTTCCGATCGGAGCACGCCGAGGACGAAATGGCGAACAGCAAACATGCAAGCGTAACAATGTTCATCGTTTTGGTCCTGAGGAAAAAGGCGAAAAAAAACTGACATCCCAACGTTAGTCAAGATGTCAGTCTTTTAGTTTAACTACGGGTGCTGCGTTGCTCCGGCTTTATTTCGGGTTGCCGGGCAGGGCGAACACGGTCAGCACGCCGCCGAGTTCTGTGTACTTCGCGAGTTCTTTGTAACCACCGACCGCGCCCAAACCGTCGGTGTCTTTCTCAAGACCCGCTGCCAGGCCGATACCCGCCCAGCCGCCGATACCCGACAGTACGCCAAGGTACTGCTTACCTTTATACATCCAGGTATTGGTGTTGCCGATGATGCCGGATGGCGTCTTGAACTTGTACAGTTCCTTGGTGATATCGTCGGTGCCGACGCACTTCAGATAGCCTTCCAGAGTACCGTAGCAAGCGATGTCGCCGGCCGTTGCCAGCACGCCGCTCCAGACCGAGAACTTTTCCGGCTTTGACTTGACGATCTTGCCGCTCGACGCGTCCCAGGCGATGAAGTTACCCATGCCACCATGGCTGCCAGGCGCCGGGTACATCGACAGCGTCGCGCCTACATACGGCTGACCTGCGGTGTACTCAACCTTGAACGGCTCGTAATCCATGCAGACGTGGTTGGTCGGGACATAGTGCATCTTGGTCTTCGGTGAGTACGCCGCCGGCTGCTGGTCTTTGGTACCCAGAGCCGCCGGGCAAACGCCTTTGGTGTTGACATCCGCACCGTTCTGGGCTGTGCTGTACTTCGACACAACTTGCGGACGTCCGGTCTTCATGTCAACGTGGGTTGCCCAGTTGACTTTCGGATCGTACTTCTGAGCAACCAGCAACTCGCCGGTTTTGCGATCCAGGGTGTAGCCGAAGCCGTTACGATCGAAGTGGACGAGAACATCACGATCACTACCGCCAACCTTTTGGGTCGACAGTATCATCTCGTTAACGCCGTCAAAATCCCACTCATCGAACGGGGTCATCTGATAAACCCACTTCGCTTTGCCGGTATCGACATCGCGCGACCAGATGGTCATCGACCATTTGTTGTCGCCAGGACGCTGCGCAGGGTTCCACGTGCTCGGGTTGCCCGATCCGTAATACATCTGGTTGAGTTTTGGATCGTAGCTATACCAACCCCAGGTCGTGCCGCCGCCGATTTTCCACTGATCGCCCTTCCAGGTTTTCAGCGAAGAATCCTTGCCGACCGGCTTCAGCATCGAGGTGGTTTTTTCCGGATCAATCAGCATTTCTTCATCCGGACCCGTGCTGTACCCTTTCCACACTTGCTTGCCGCTCTTGATGTCGTAAGCCGCTACAAAACCGCGCACGCCAAACTCACCGCCGGAAATACCGGTGATGACTTTGTCCTTGAACACATGGGGCGCATTGGTATTGGTGCCGCCGGACTTGGGATCGCTGTTGCCTTCGCCGTTTTTGGTTTTCCACAGTTCCTTGCCGGACTTGGCATCCAGTGCAACCAAGTTGGTGTCGGCTTGCTGCAGGAAAATCTTGCCTTCGGCGTACGCAACACCGCGGTTAACGGTATCGCAGCACATCACCGGGATAACGCTGGGGTCTTGCTTCGGCTCGTACTTCCACTTGATCGTCTGGTCGGCCAGGTTGATCGCAAACACTTTATTCGGGAATGCAGAATGGATGTAAAGCGTGTCTTCGATTACCAGGGGACCACCTTCATGGCCGCGTAGAACGCCGGTCGAGAAGGTCCAGGCAACTTGCAAGTCTTTAACGTTGCTTTTATTGATTTGCTTCAATTCCGAATATCGCTGATTTTCATAGTTACCTGCCTGCATGGCCCAATTATTTGGGTCTTTGATCAGCTTCGTCAGATCCTCGTTCGCCAATGCCGCGCCTGGCAGTGCCAGAGACAGAGCGAGAGGCAGGAGCTTCGCTTTGATCCTCATATAAACTTCCTCCTATGAGTTTTGAATGGAACTACGCTTTTTATGACGACCCCTTTTTTTGATCCGGATGGATCGGAGAACAACCAAAAGGGGGAAGGTAATTATTAAATTACCTTCCTGGAATATAGCACATCCTATACCCGTTACAAGGAGAAACTTCAGTTCGAAAACAGCGAAGAAAAGCACCGGCTTTTCAGGCAATTAAGGGTAGGCGGACGCATCATGCCACTGTGTCAGAAACGGCACGTTCAGATGACGACCGGAACAGCTTGTGTCAGGGAAGCACGTGATGGCAGCAGCGCCCGCATTGTATGAATAATGCAAACGGAATACGCTGGCATTTTAATCCGGAGGCTGACCATGGAGCGCAAAGAAGAGAAGGTTTATTCCGAAGAAGCAATCCGGGAACGTTTGACGCGCGACTTGCCGCACTGGTATTTCGAAGATGGCTGGATTCGTCGAAAGTATAAAA
>JACDAM010000253.1 GCA_013695435.1 Burkholderiales bacterium
TCGCCCGGCACGCACCAGTTCGACCATCTGCTGGCGAAATTCCGCCGGATACGGCGGGTGGGTCTTGGGCATATTGGACTCCTTCCTTCCAAAGAATGAAGTGTCCGCGGAAGCGGGTCAACTCCAATCAGTGGATTCATCGATGCGCTCAAAGCCCAGCGCAGCCATGCACCCAGCGCAGCTCCGAGTCCAACCGCAAGGAATCCGTAAGCGTTCATCCGTCAGAATCTCGATCTGACGCCGTAAATTGTCGGCTCCGGGGAGAGGGCGCCGAAATGACTTGCCGGTGCTGCAACCAACAATTAAAAATCAAAACCACTAAAACAACAGCGCCTCGCGGCGCTGTTGTTTTCGAATCCGTGCTGCTTATTGCGCGTTTACCGGAATCAACGCGGGCTGACCCTGGTTCTGCCTCCCCAGACTTGCCTGTGTATCGCTGGGGCGATCGAACATTGCAATCGTTTCCCGAATGAACCCTTTGTGCTTCTGCGGTGCGCAGGAATACCAACTGTCGAGGTATTCGTGAAACGCCTTCGAAGCGTGATTCTTCTCATAGTTCAAAAAACTGATCGCCTCCCAATTATCAGGATACTGCTCGAATAGCGTCAGCAAAGTCGTTGCAACCACTTCGTTTTTGTCGCGGCGATAAGGGTCGCTGCTCAATGCATCCTGATTGTCGAAATACCAGTCCGCGAGGGTCTTGCCGCCTACCAGTTGACGATGACTTTCGTTCAACAGGTGATCGGCATAATCCCGAAATGCCGGCGCATAGGCCGTCCAGGATTCGTAAGGGGCGGCTGTTTCCCATGTCGTCGCCAGGCGCTTCAGCGTAAACAGCGCGGCAATCTCGCAAATCGTTTCTTCAAACCATTGGTTGTGTTTTACGAACAGTTTGTTCTTGATTTCCTTGTTGTCATAGTTCGACAAAATGTGTGCGAATTCATGGGCAAACTGATACGCGAATTGCGACCACCGCATGTCTTTCGCGCTCAAGTAAACGATGTACTCGCCCATTGGTCCTTTTTCGTAAAGCACCATCGGGCTATCGCCATAATTCTTTACGATCAACGGCGGCAGCTTCTTTTTCGGGAAATACTCCCACAATTCGTTTGCGACCGAATACAGCAAGTTCTCGATGTCCTCGACGTTCGCGGTACCCCAGTCACCCTCGACAACGCGAATATCCAGGCCGCTTTTGTTGAGCTTCGACTTGATCGCATTGAACTTCGAGGTGTGCGGAGCCGCGCCCGCTAACGGCGCGAAAAACATTGGCAGCAAGATGAAGGCAGCAATAAGGAGCAGACGCATAATCACTTCCCAAGTACATTACGGTTTAACTATAAAACACTATGACGTGTTTTTCAAGTATTACTTTAACTTGGGAAACGAACTGCTTATTTAAGACTTGTTTTTCAAGATGACCGCCGACGCGCGCGGTCTGTCAGGGCACAATAATTACAGGAAAAACAGTTTAATGCAACTCTTTGTCGCTTTTTAGCGACATTTTTGGATCAAATTCGAGTTTGAAGTAGCGAATTTGCGGTGCAATATCGGATGTCGCCCAAGGCATTCCAGGCTTTGCTAACGGTGCGCGCGTTTCTCGCCGAGCGCGCCGGGCAGTTGTATTCAGACTTGCGCTGATATGTTCGTCGCCCGACGTTCAGCGCGTGGCGGGAGATTATTTGTCAGTCCCAGCGATCATCTCTGACCTGTACCCACCCGGACTCGACCCGCACCGGAAAAATTGCGACCGGCTCATACGCTGGCGGCGCAAGAACCTCCCCGGTCTTGACCGAGAAGCGCGCCCCGTGACGTGGGCAGACGATTACATCGCCGAACAATGGGCCACCGGTCAGGCGGCCGCCGTCGTGGGTGCAGACATCCTCTATTGCGTAGAATTCGCCGTCCAGATTGACCACGGCAATCAGAGTTCCTTCTACCTCCAGACTGCGTGTTTCACCGGGCGCAAATTCGGCTAGCGCTGCGACATCGGTCCAGTCAGACATCAACTAGCGGCGTCAGAGCATGCCGAGTTGCAATCTGGCTGCCTCCGACATATTTTCTTGCGACCATGGCGGCTCCCACACCAGTTCGACGTGCGTGTCAGAAACACCGGAAACGGTATTGACCTTGTCTTCAACGGTCGCCGGAAAGGTCTGCGCAACAGGGCACCCCGGAGCCGTCAAAGTCATCTGGATATGCACGTCACCCGACGGCTCAATGTCGATCGCGTATATCAATCCCAAGTCATAAATATTGACCGGGATTTCCGGATCGTAAACTTCTCGCAGCGCGCTGATGATGTTCTGCTCGATCTCGTCTTGCGAGACACTTTTTTCCTGTACCTCGTTGCGCGCGTCGTCACTGGTAGCGTCGTGCTTCTTGTCGATAAGCTCATCCATTATTTCTTCCCAAGTTTGCTTGCCCGCTACTCGGTGGTGACGGGTTGATCTTTCTGATCGAGTGCCGCGGTAAATGTATGCCACGCCAGCGTCGCGCATTTGACGCGCGACGGATACTCGGCGACGCCGGCCAGCACCTTGAGCTTGCCGAGGTCGCCGCATTTCGCGCAGCCGTGACTGGTCACCGCGCTGTGAAAATTTTCGAACAATGCGCGCGCTTCGGCTTCCGTTTTCCCTTTCAGAGCCTCCGTCATCAGCGACGCGGACGCCGTTGAAATGGCGCAGCCGCTGCCTTCGAAGCTGACATCACTGATCACGTCCTGATCGAATTTCACATAAACCGTAATCTGGTCGCCGCATAACGGATTGAAGCCTTCCGCCAGACGGTCGGCCGCATCGAGCTTGCGGAAGTTCCGCGGCTTGCGGTTGTGATCGAAGATGACCTCTTGATACAGTTCGCGCAAATCCGACATCAGCGTCTCCGTTTCAACATTTCAATGTCGGTCGTTCACTTCCCGAACATTTGCCGCACCTTGGCGATGCCGGCGAACAGCGCCTCGACATCTTCGCGCGTGTTGTACAAAGCAAACGACGCGCGCGCGGTCGCCGGCACCTTGAAGCGCGCCATCAGCGGCATCGCGCAATGGTGGCCGGTGCGAATCGCAACACCCTGATGATCGAGTATGGTGCCGGTATCGTGCGGATGAACGCCATCGAGCACGAATGACAGGATGCTGGCTTTATCACGCGCGGTACCAATCAATCGCATGCCGGGAACATTCGCCGCGGTCGCCGTAGCGTATTCCAGAAGCTCGTGCTCATGCACGGCAATCGCGTCGAGGCCGATTGCGCTGACGTAATCGAGCGCCGCGCCCAACGTGATGACACCGGCGATATTGGGCGTGCCCGCCTCGAACTTGTACGGCAAATCGTTATACGTCGATTTCTCGAAGGTGACCTGGCGGATCATGTCGCCGCCGCCCTGATACGGCGGCATCGCGTTGAGCAGCGCGGCTTTCCCGTAGAGGACGCCGATGCCAGTCGGACCGTAGATTTTGTGGCTCGAAAACGCGTAGAAATCACAATCGAGATCCTGCACATCGACCACCATGTGCGGTACCGCCTGCGCGCCATCGACCAAAACCCTGGCGCCGAACCGATGCGCGAGTTCGATGATCTTTTTGACCGGATTGATGCTGCCGAGCGCATTCGATACATGGACGACCGCGACGAACCTGGTGCGCTCGTTGACGAGCTTGCGGTAATCATCGAACAGAAATTCACCGTCATCGTTGATCGGCACGACACGCAGCACGGCGCCCGTGCGTTCGCATAGCAACTGCCATGGCACGATGTTGGAATGATGCTCCATCGTGCTGATGACGATTTCATCGCCGGCCTTGACGTTTCGCGCGCCGTAGCTATGCGCAACCAGATTGATCGCCTCGGTCGTGCCGCGCACGAAGATGATTTCGCGGTCGCTCGCGGCATTTATGAAGCGCCGTACTTTGCCGCGCGCCGCCTCGTATTGATTCGTTGCCAGTTCGCTCAGGCGGTGCACGCCGCGATGGATATTCGAATTGGTCTTCGAGTAATAGCCGCTTTCGGCATCGATCACGACCTGCGGTTTCTGGCTGGTGGCGGCGTTATCCAGATAAACCAGCGGTCTGTCATTGACCTGCTGGCTCAGGATCGGGAAATCGGCCCGCCATTTGTCGGCGTCGAACCGACGCGGCGGGCGCTGCAACACATTGAGTTGATTCATGTTGGCCTCGATTCGTTCATTGTCTGGTGCGGCGGCGCCTCTTCCAACAGCTCACTGAACGATAGCTCGGTCGACCCCAGCGGTAATCGCTCGACCAACTGGCGTTCCAGACGCTTGCGCAATGGCTGCAAAGCCATGCGGTCGATAATGTCGTGAGCGAACGCATAAATCAGCAGGCTGCGCGCCGCCGCTTCGTCCAGCCCGCGCGAACGCAGATAGAACAGCATCTCGTCGTCCAGCTGGCCGATCGTCGCACCATGCGTGCATTTCACGTCGTCCGCATAAATTTCGAGCTCCGGTTTAGTGTCGATTTCGGCGTTCTTCGACAACAGCAGATTGTGATTCTCCTGCTTTGCGTCGGTACGCTGCGCATCCTGATGAACCACCACCTTGCCGTTGAACACGCCGCGCGCGCCGCCGTCGAGGATGCCCCGGTAAACCTCTGAACTCGTCGCGTCCGGTTCAGCATGATCGATGCGCGTGTGGTGATCGACGTGTCGGCGGCCATCGGCGAGATAGAGACCATTCAATTCGCAATGGCTGGCGGCCGCCAGATGCGTGCTGATATCGATGCGCGCGAGATGCGCGCCCAGCGAAATCGAGTGCGACGCAAACCGGCCGCGCGCTGCCTGCCGGGCATGAATGCCGGCAACATGAAACGCTTTCGCGCTTTCCTGCTGCAATTTGTAGTGTGTTACGTTCGCGTTTTCACCGACTACGACATGCGTCAGCGCATTCGTGAAATAAGTCGCGCCGTCGTCGCCCGCGTAATGCTCGATTACCGTTACCCTGGCACTGTTGCCGGCGACAATCAGATTGGCCGGGTGAACTGCGCTGGCGTTGCCGGTCGCCAGGAACAGCAGATGCACCGGCTGCTCGACAACCGTGTCGGCGTCGAGATGAACTACGGCGCCATCGGATGCGAGCGCGGTATTCAACCAGCCAAACGCGCCATGCGGCCAGAGTTCACTGACGAAATGCGCTTCCAGCAAACCGGGGTCGCGCTCAAGCACCTCGGCCATACTGCTGATCGTCGCGCCAGCCGGTAAGCCGACGAGCCGCGATAAATCGCGATCGTAGCGGCCATCGACAAATACCAGCAGATGGTATTCGGCAGCGAGTGCCAACCGTTCGACGCTTGCCGCAAGCGCCGCTGCGTCCGCGCGAGCGGTCGGCAGCAGCGCAAACAACGCGCGCTTTTCGAGCGAGGTGACATCGGTATATTTCCAGTCTTCGTCGCGCGTCGTCGGAATTCCGCGCTCGGCGAAACGCGACAGCGCGTCGCGGCGTGCTTCCTGCAGCCAATCGATCGACGAACCGGGAAGCGTGCTTTTGACGCGCGCAAAATCCGCGCTATAGCGCTCGATCGCGTTCATGCCTGCTTTCCGGCGCCGGCGCGAACGGCGGATTGTGCAGCAGCCTGGTCGCCACCTTCAAGCCAGCTGTAGCCGCGCTCTTCGAGTTCCAGCGCCAACTCGCGCCCACCCGATTTGACGATGCGCCCATCCTGCAGCACGTGCACGAAATCAGGCACGATGTAATTGAGCAGCCGCTGATAATGCGTGACCAGGATGATGGCGCGTTCGGGCGAGCGCAGCGAATTGACGCCATTGGCGACGATCTTAAGCGCGTCGATATCGAGACCGGAATCGGTCTCGTCCAAAATCGCCAGCCTCGGTTCAAGCACTGCCATTTGCAGTATCTCGTTACGCTTCTTTTCACCACCGGAGAAGCCTTCGTTAACCGCGCGATAAAGGAATTCCTGGCTGATCTCGACCAGCTTCATCCTGTCCTTGACCAGCGTCAGAAAATCCATGGCGTCGAGTTCGGGTTCGCCGCGATGCTTGCGCACCGCGTTTAGCGCTGCTTTCAGCAAATAGACATTGCTGACGCCGGGAATTTCGACCGGGTACTGGAACGCCAGAAACAAGCCCGCCCTCGCCCGCTCTTCGGGCGCGAGCTCCAGCAAATTGCCGCCGTCATATTCGACAGTGCCGCCCGTCACTTCATAATTTTCGCGGCCTGCGAGTACTTGCGCGAGTGTACTTTTGCCAGAACCGTTCGGGCCCATGATCGCGTGCACTTCGCCGGCATTAACGTCAAGATCGAGACCACGCAGGATTTCCTTGCCCTCGATTCTCGCTTGCAGATTTTTTACTTTTAGCATCGATACTATCCTTGTCTTCGTTGCTGATTTCCTGGTTAAGGGGCCTGTTTACACCAATTCCATACATGCGGCGGGGGAGAGACGGGCGCATGGCGGCGCTGCGGCTCCTTGCGAGGCAGTAAAGCATCGCTTCCTCGCCGCGCCTTGCCTGCGACTTTCTGGGGTAGACGCACACATGGAATGAGGCACGTAGGGAATTGGTGTAAACAGGCCTAACCTACGCTGCCTTCCAGGCTCACGCCCAGGAGCTTTTGCGCTTCCACCGCGAACTCCATGGGCAATTCCTTGAAAACTTCCTTGCAAAAACCGTTGACGATCATCGACACCGCATCTTCCGCGGAAATGCCGCGCTGCAGACAGTAAAACAACTGGTCTTCGCCGATGCGCGAAGTCGTCGCTTCGTGTTCGACTTTGGCAGTCGGATTCTTGACCTCTATATACGGAAAGGTATGCGCACCGCAGCGATCGCCAAGCAGCAGCGAATCGCATTGTGTGTAGTTGCGCGCGCCGTCGGCGCTTTTCAATACCTTGACCAGTCCGCGATACGCATTCTGGCCGCGGCCCGCGGAAATACCTTTGGAGACGATCGTGCTGCGCGTATTCTTGCCAATGTGAATCATCTTGGTGCCGGTATCTGCCTGCTGGCGATTATTGGTCAGCGCAACCGAATAAAATTCGCCGACCGAATTGTCGCCTTTCAGCAGTACGCTTGGATATTTCCAGGTGATCGCAGAACCGGTTTCAACCTGCGTCCACGAAATGTGCGAACTGGCGCCGCGGCAATCGCCGCGCTTGGTGACGAAGTTGTAGATGCCGCCCTTGCCTTCCTTGTCGCCCGGATACCAGTTCTGCACAGTCGAATATTTGATGCGTGCGTTGTCCAGCGCGACCAGTTCTACGACGGCCGCGTGCAATTGATTTTCGTCGCGCATCGGCGCCGTACAGCCTTCGAGGTAGCTGACGTAGGCACCTTCGTCGGCGATGATCAGCGTCCGCTCGAACTGACCGGTATTTTGCGCATTGATGCGGAAATACGTCGACAGCTCCATCGGGCAGCGCACGCCTTTCGGGATGTAGACGAACGAGCCGTCAGAGAACACCGCCGCATTGAGCGCCGCGTAAAAATTGTCGCCGCTCGGCACGACCGTACCCAGATATTGACGCACAAGTTCCGGGTGATCCTGCACAGCATCCGAGAACGAACAGAAGATAATGCCCATCTCGCCGAGCTTTTTCTTGAATGTGGTGCCGACCGATACACTGTCGAAGACCGCATCGACGGCGACGACGCCCGCAAGCATCTCGCGCTCCTTCAGGGGAATACCGAGCTTTTCATAAGTGCGCAGCAATTCCGGATCGACTTCGTCGAGGCTTTTCGGCGCATCTTTCTTCGATTTAGGCGCCGAGTAATAGCTGATGTCCTGATAATCGATCGGCGGGTAATGAACGTGCGCCCATTTCGGCTCAGTCATCGTCAACCAGTGACGATAGGCGGCGAGCCGCCATTCGAGCATGAATTCCGGCTCGTTTTTCTTGGCCGAAATCAGGCGGACGACGTCTTCGTTCAAACCGCACGGAATGGTATCGGTTTCGAGATCGGTGACGAAACCGTGCTTGTATTCCTGCGCGATCAGCGCGTCGAGTTGGTGTGTTGCTGTTGCCATATAAATAAATCTCCGCTAAACAATTTTTCCGAAACTCGTTCTAATTGACCCTTGTCAACACTTCGCTTCCATCCGGCGCGCCCGTAATGCGCCAAAATCGACTGCGTGCAGGCGCGGATGCACCATTTCCGCCAGCGACACGTCATTCAGCGCGCTTCGAATCGCGCGATTAATGGTGCGCCAATTGGCGCGCACCGAACACGAACCTTCCTGTTCGCAGGCGCTCGCCGCACTGCTGCATTCGGTGATTGCGATCGGGCCTTCCATCGCATCGATGATTTCCGCAACCGTGATCGCCGCCGGCGGCCGCGCGAGCGTATAGCCGCCTTTCGCGCCGCGTACCGATTCGAGTAGCTCGTGGCGCGCCAGCATCTTCAGAATTTTGCTGACCGTCGGCGCCGGCAAATGCACTTGCGCGGCCAGATCGCCGGCGCTGTGAACGCGATCGGGCGAGCGCGCCATCGCGGTCATGACTACCGTGCCGTAATCGGCCATCTTGCTCATACGTAGCATCTAGCCTCCCTTACCTCCCTAATTAGTACTATTTTAGTACTAATTGGTTCGATCCTCAAATGTTAGCGGTCACTGGAATATTCGGGCACGTATTCGATCGATTCATACAGCGGCTATAATCCGCGCTGGCTTTAAACAGTGAGATAGCAACTAATGCGCATCGATGCTTATTCGAGCTTGACGGCGCACGGCTTCCATCGCGTCGCTTATACCGACTGGGGGGATCGCGCCAATCCGCACGTCGTCATCTGCGTCCACGGCTTGACGCGTAACGCGCGCGATTTCGACTTTCTCGCCGAGACGCTTTCCAGCGATTGCCGCGTGGTTTGTCCCGATATCGTCGGACGCGGCGCCAGCGACTGGCTGCCGCACAAGAAAGACTACGGTTACCCGCTTTATCTCACCGATATGGCTGCGCTGATCGCCCGCGTCAGCACGAAACCCGTCCGCTCGCGGTGGGACGCTCTGTGGCGCCGGCTGCGCGGGCGCCGGGACGAGCCGCGAATCGATTGGGTCGGCACCTCGATGGGCGCCTTGATAGGCATGATGCTGGCGGCGCAACCGCAATCACCGATTCAACGGTTAGTGATCAATGACGCCGGTCCGTTCGTGCCGCGCGCAGCGCTGCAACGCATCGCCGCCTATGTCGGCAAAGATCCGCGCTTCGGCGCGGTTGACGAGCTGGAACAGTATCTGCGCAAATTCTGCGCGTCTTTCGGGCCGCTTACCGATACGCAATGGCGGCATCTGGCCACGCACAGTTCACGGCAAGGCAAGGACGGCAGTTATGGCTTCAGTTACGATCCGGGGATCGCCGAGCCGTTTCGCGGTAGCCTTTTCTACGATGTCGACTTGTGGCCGTTGTGGGACAAAATACGTTGCCCGGTATTGATCCTCCGTGGCGCCGATTCGGATTTGCTGCTGCACAAAACCGCGCAGGAAATGTTGACGCGCGGGCCGCGAACCAGGCTCGTTGAATTCGCCGGTGTCGGCCATGCGCCGATGCTGATGGCGCAGGACCAGATCGATGCGGTTCGTGAATTTCTGCTTGGCGACGATTAACGCTGTTCGCGCAACGCACGATTATCCGCCTTCTATTTTCTTGACCGACACAAGGACACCATGACCATTACCACTGGTTCCGGTTTGCAATATGAAGATGTCAGACTCGGCGAAGGCGACGCCGCGCAGGCAGGCCAGACGGTATTTGTGCATTACACGGGCTGGCTGACCGATGGCAAGAAATTCGATTCCAGCAAGGATCGCGGCCAGCCGTTCAGTTTTGATCTCGGCAAGCGTCGGGTCATAGCAGGTTGGGATGAAGGCGTTGCCGGTATGAAGGTCCGCGGCGTGCGCAAACTGATCATTCCACCGCAACTCGGTTACGGCGCACGCGGCGCCGGCAAAGTCATTCCGCCAGATGCGACGCTGATTTTCGAAGTCGAACTGCTCAAGATCGCGTAGCCCGGAGAGAACCTGTACCTCTACGCCCTGCCTTCAAGGAAAATCACCTGATCAAGCCGACCGATTGCGCAACATCACAAACGTGATTCCCGCGTGACTTTTGCGTGATAAATTCCTGCGAAACTCGTCTCCTATCTGCAAATCAGCCGGGTCGAATGCAAACGACAGGGGGGCGAGATCATATCGACCGCGTTGTACAAAATGACTACCCGTGGAATGAAGCGGGGCCAACAAGAACGCAGAACGCCCGCACCACTCAGGGATGATTTTTCGGACGGCGATTCACGCCCCAATCACGAATAAATCACGTTTGTATCCGGCGGCGTGGTGAGACAGCGGCGGAGCGAAACGAAAATCGCCAAGCGCTTTTCGCGTGTGCGGGAACAGATGGAAGGCGGCAATTGAGAGTACCTGTACGACGCGAGTCGCTGCCTGATCTTGCTGCCGATCGATGACAAAGGCTTACGGGATTTACCGGCTGACCCTGATGCCGAAGCCAGGAAGAGACCGGTTACCGAACGCCGGTTCGGGTTTTCGCGGCCGATCTCCTATGAAATCTGCCTTAGTGTGTCGAGCCGTCGGTAATGCTGCGGCGACACTCGAAAAACAGGTCTTGCTGGCTCGGCTTCGAGCGTCCGCTAGCGCCCGGAGTACGGCTGATACCTTCTATACTGCCGGGGCCGGCCACGAAACCCGAGCGGGCGGCGATCTGGGCGGGGCAATGTAACCGTTACGCGTACCCGCCGGCGCAGGGTTGCCGTAGCTGATCGTCAACTGCGCCCAGGTCACTTCCGGGGAATCGGTCGCTTCGCGAATCGTTGCGCCATGCGGCGCAGGATCGGAAACAGTCGGATAAGGAAAGCCGTCGCTGACAGAACGTCGCCGGGAAAAACGATCCTCGGCCCTTACGGATACCGAAGCTCCGGTAATCGCCGCGGTCATTAGCATTCCGGCTACTAACGTCTTTTGGTATCCATATCTAAACTCCTTTCGTTGGGCTCATTACGTATGAATGCAGCCGGACAGAATCGATTTCCTAACGTATTGGAGCCCAGTATGGATAACGGATCACGCATTTATCACGAAAAAAACACGTTTCTATCTCGCGCCAGATGTCCAGACGAAAGCAAGACACGAAATGGGCGAGGGTAAACACTTCAGAGGGTCTGGCCGCGAATAAGCGATTGGAAGATCGGACAAAGCCGGAGCGGCGAATGGATCAGCACCGTGGGAGATTCAAAGGGCGCGAGTTGAACGAACAGCAGGAATTGAAGACGGCAGGATTTGCCAGGTTTCCCGCCCGCGGGCCGGGCACTGTCTACGGCCCACCCTCACTCGGCAGCGGCGCCGTTTTATTCAACGGCAAAGCTGCACAGTAATTAGCGACTGCCAACCGCTTTGGGTTGCGGCGTCAGATGCAAACCCTGCTTCCAGAATTGGCGCCGCTCCAGGATAACTTGCTGGGCGCGCAGCATGAAGGCAAGCCGCGTCTTGCTCCAGGTATTCAGCGCCGAACTCTTTTTTCCGACAAGACGCGTCGTTATCTGAGCGTCTGAAACCTGCACGATCTCATGTCTCGTTCCCGCGTAATTCAGTATCTGTCCGGTTTTCATCGTCGATAGCTCGTCTGTTGTGTCGAGGCCTCAGCGCGGGCTTGCTTTGACTCATGCTTTTGTTGCCTCCCTGTGGCGAGTATCAGCAATTGGCGTACCTGGTTCGAACCCGCCCGCCAGGCCGTTCCAAAACTCCATTGGTATCCAGAGCAGCAGAACCGGGAAAACGTTGCTTTTACAACAGCGCCGCAACTTCGCCACGAGGAAGTGCGCTGCCCTCGGCAACAGGCAGCGTGAATTTGAAGCTTGCGCCTTTGCCGCGCGAGCTGGTGACATCGATTTCGCTGCCGTGCAGGGCGAGGATCGATTTTACGATGGCGAGCCCGAGGCCAGCGTTGCCGGTATGCTGGCGGCGGCTTTTATCGCCGCGGTAAAAGCGGTTGAAGATGTGCGGCAGGTCTTCCTGGGCGATACCGGCGCCGGTATCGTTGATCTCGACCGTGACTTTTTTCTCGCCCGGCACCAGCGCCAGCAAAATTCTGCCTCCCGCAGGCGTGTGGCGCAGCGCGTTTTCGATCAGGTTTTCGAGAACGCGCTCGATCAGGCCGATATCGCCAAGCACAAACGGATCATCACCGGGGATCTCGGTGTGTATCTCGACCTCGTGCTGTTTTGTCGCCAGTCCGAATTTCTGCACAACGTCTTCGATCAAATCGCCGAGCTGAAACGCCTCCCGATTCGGTTCGATCTGACCGCCTTCGAGCTTAGCCAACTCGAATAAGCGTGCAACCAGCGTTGTCAGGCGCTCGCCCTGGCGCGTGGCGATTTCCAGATAATTGCGGCGCTCCTGGTCGGACAACGTGCCCTCCTTCATCAGCAGCGTCTCGAGATATCCGCGCAACGCAGCCAGCGGTGTGCGTAGATCGTGCGACACGTTAGCGATCAGTTCGCGCCGTTCCTCATCGCTGTTTTGGAGATCGCGAAACTGACGGGTGATGTGTTCGACCATTTCATTGTAGGTTGCGCCGAGACGATCGATTTCGTCTCCACTGTGGCCCGATCGCGCAGCCCGGAACAAAACTTTCTCGTTGAAATCACCGCGCCGGAACGTATCCATCGCAGCCGCCAGGCGCCGCAGCTTACCGGTTACCAGCGCGAAAATAATGAAGCCGACGAGAAGCGCGCAGATCAGCCCCGCGCCCATGATCCAGCCGCTTTGCCGCAGGATGTAGCCCTGCTGAAAACGCGCAGCGACGACGTCGTATTGCTCGCCTCCGAGAATGACGTACAAATAACATGAGCCGGCGTCTTCGACGTGAACTTCGGTCGCCGAAAAAATCTTCTTGCGCTGCGCGTCGAGCGGATCGTCGCCGCGGATCGGTAATTGCGTGCTGCCGCCCAGAAAGCGTGTGACTGGCGCCATATCGATTTGCTCGCGCGCGAGTTTTTTTGACGGCACGGCGGCGGCGCGCACGTTGCCGTCGGCATCGAGCAGGTAGTTTTCCACCGAAGGATTCACGCGCATCGCGGTATCGAAGCGCTGCTGAAAGGTCTTGACGTTCAGCTCGCCGGCCTCCAGATACTCGGACGCGAGTTCGGAGGCGAGTGTGCGGTTGAGCTCCTGGGTTATCGCGTCTTGATAGGCTTCGAACGAAAATTTCAGCAGAAAAAAAAATAAAGCTGCGAGCAGACAAAACAGCAGTAGCAACGCACCGACCAACTTACCATAGAGCGTCTTGAACATGACGAACAGCTATTCCCCGCCGTGCCCGGTCGTGCTGAATTTGTAGCCGACGCCGCGCATGGTCACGATATAGCGTGGCTTTGCCGGATCGGGCTCGATCTTGTTGCGCAGCCGGTTGATGAAGGAATTGACGGTATGCTCGTAGCCGCTGTGCTGATAGCCCCAAACGTGATCGAGCAACTGCGAGCGGCTGTATACGCGATCGCGGTTTTGCAGCAGATGAAACAGCAGATCGAACTCTTTGCTCGTCAAATCGAGCGAACGCCCATCCATGATCGCCTCGCGCTTGTTGGCGTCGAGCGTGATGCCGCGCGAACTGACGACTTTACCGTCCCCGCCCGGCGTATCGGCCTGCAACGCATCGACACGGCGGAAAATCGCCTTGACCCGCGCCACGAGTTCCATGATGTTGAACGGCTTGGTCAGATAGTCATCGGCGCCCATTTCGAGGCCGAGCACGCGATCGAGATCGCTCGATTTGGCCGTCAGCATCAATATCGGCGTGTAATTCGATTTGCCGCGCAATCGGCGGCACACCTCGAGCCCATCGATGCCGGGCAGCATCAGATCGAGAATGATCAGGTCGTAACGCTTCGCTTCAGCTTCGGTCACGCCGACGAGTCCGTCGAACGCGAGCTTGACCTGGCATCCGAGGTCGCGTAGATGCAGCTTGACGAGATCGGCGATGATGATTTCGTCTTCGATGATTAGCACGCTGCGCTGCTGCATGATGACTCCTAAGCGGCCCGGCCGACCGCGGCAGATGCTAAAAGCAGTCTGCGTTCGAGTTCAAGCGCGGCCCGCGCCGCAAAATTTTCAGGATCGCGAAGCTCGGCAGATCATCCGATAGCGGGCCATTGTCCATGTACGCCATATGGCCGATCACGCGGCCGTCCGAACCGAAAATCGGAATGCCGAGATAGCCGTCGCGGTTAAGCCGCTTTTCGATTGGATAACGCTCGCCGACGCCTTTCGGGTAGCAGATGACCTTGCCGTCCGAAATGACTTCTTCGCACGACGTGCCGGCGAGATCGAATTCCCTGGGTTGGCCGAACGCGCCGTCGACCCAGTACGCGAGCATGCGCCGCGCGTCGTCGGATAATTCATGCACTCGCAGACAAAGGCTTCGCGCACCCCGAGCACCGCAGCGAAATTGCGCGTCAACACCTGAAAACATTGTTCGCCGCCCGCCGCGGGAAGTCCATCGGCAATATCGGCCAGCGCTTCGTGGGCGCGCTTGCGCGACGTGACATCGGTATGCAGCGCGAGCAGCCGATACGGCTTGCCGGACGCGTTGCGAACCGCGCAGCCGCGCGCAAGCACCCAGCGCCAGCTGCCGTCCTTGTGACGCAAACGATGTTCGTTTTCGAAGCGCGGCGTGCGCCCGTCGAGATGGGTCTGCAGTCCGGCCAAAGTGTGTTCGCGATCGTCCGGATGAATGCGGCCCCGCCAGTTGTCGATGCGCTCGCTGATCTCATCTTCGGCGAAGCCGAGCATGCCCTTCCAGCGCGGCGAAAACCAGGCATCGCCCGTTTTCAGATTCCATTCCAGCAAGCCGTCGTTGGCGCCGCGTACCGCCAGCGCGTAAGCTCCTCACTTTCGCGCAGCAGCGTTTGCGATTGCCGCAATTGCTCGCCTGTATGGGAAAGCTGCCGTTCGTAATCGCGCAACAACGCGCGTATCGCTTCCAGGTTTTGTGCGAGTCCGCCGATTTCCGCCGTTTGACCGGGTACGGCGGATCGCGAACTCTTGCCGGCAAGATCGGCCGCGCTGCCTGCCGCTTCGCGCAACGGTCGCCAGATGAAAATCGCCAGGGCGACGACAGCGACGAGCGCGAATGCAAAAAAGCCTGCCACTGTCCCGGCATCGACGCTTCGCGTCCAAGCATAAACGCTCAGCAGCAAGCCGGCGAACAGGATGAGCAGGATCGGCTTACACAAGCTCATGACGCGCTCCTCCAGCAGAAAAGTTGTACGCATTTATAGCATAACGGCATACACCCGCACGGCGAAATCGCGCGCTCTTGTCCGGACCGTCGCGGTCTTTGCGAGCCCGCCGGACTCACGCTGCCAGCGAGCCGACACGAACCGGCCCTCCTTCGATTTTCCTGATTTCGGCGGCGGGCAGCGCGCTGCCGGTGATCAATCGGGTTCCACTGCGGTAAGTCAGATAAGCCCACAGCCAGTCGAACATGATTGACAGGCGATTGCGCAACCCGACCAGAAAATAGACGTGCACGAGCCCCCACAACCACCACGCTGGCGCGCCGCTGATTCTGAACGCGCCGAAATCGGCTACCGCGGATTTGCGCCCTATCGTCGCCAGACTGCCGAGATGGGTATAACGAAAAGGCGGCGGCACGGCGCGGCCGGCGAGCTGGCAGGTGATGACTTTGGCGACGTACTGTCCACCCTGCTTGGCTGCGGGCGCCAACCCAGGCACCGGTTGTCCGCCCCAGGCCTTGCTCGCGGCGGTGTCGCCGATGGCAAACACGTTCGGCAAGCCGGGCACCGACAAATCCGCGTCGACTTTCAAGCGCTTGGGAAAATGATTTGGGTCGCGTGATCGTTCAGGGTCAGACGCGAGTGCTGGCGGGCGAGCCGCAAACGCTCGGCGGCTACCGGCGCGAACGCTTCGTTTATGCGCCAAGCCGCGGCTTGTTCCGCACCCATCGGCGCATCGGCGATCGCGTTGCGGCAGGTGACCGGATTGCCGATCTGGCGGGGCGAACGCTGCATGCAACGCTTTCCGGTCACATACGCGGACTGACCCACGACGGCGTCGTGGTTGAAGCGAACGCCAAAGTCATCGAAATAGACCCGCGGATAAACGAGGCCGCTGTGTTCTGCATCGGGGAGCGGCCGCGCCGCATCGCTGCGGGAGTGTTATATGCGATCGAACACAGCGGGTAAGCCCCCGCGACTAATTGGCGCATTAGCGAGAATGATCGTGCCGAAACGGAGAGCCGACGCGTATGCGGGCGATGCTGCTTCGGGGTTCAGCGGACGGCAACGGACGGCGCGTTATGCCGGCGGCGTTTTGTTCCAGCGCATCGCGGCGCTATCGTCGCTTTCGCGCGCCTCGACCCAACGCGCCCCCTGCCCGGTCTGCTCTTTTTTCCAGAACGGCGCGTGTGTTTTCAGAAAATCCATCAGGAATTCACAGGCAGCGAACGCATCGCCGCGATGCGAGCTCGCGACGATCACGAGCACGATCTGGTCCGTCGGTTTGAGCGACCCGATGCGATGGACGATCGTGGCGTCGATCACCTCCCAGCGCTGTTTCGCTTCGTCAAGTATCGCGCTCAGCGCTTTCCCGGTCATTTCAGGATAGTGTTCAAGCGTCAGCTCGCGCACGGCATCACCTTCATTGACGTCGCGCACCAGACCGATGAATGCGGCGATCGCGCCGATTTTAGGATTGCCCGCGCGCAGCCTTGCGATCTCCTCACCGGTATCGAAATCTTCGGTTTGTACGCGCACCGGCAACTCAACCTCCGGTAACCGGCGGAAACAGCGCGACCTCATCTCCGTCCTTGACGCGTGTGTTCGCTTCGGCCATCTGCTGGTTGACGGCGATACGGAAATTCTTGCCCGGCGCGAATTCGCGCTGCCAGGTTTCGCCGCGTTGACGCAGCCACGCGACCAGTTGTTCCGCGCTGTCGACCGAGGCCGGCAGCGCGATATGCTCGGTCGCGATATCGAGCGCTTCACGCAGGCGCGCGAAATATCGCAGGGTTACCATGCTGTGCGCTGCGCTTCGACGGCGCGTCCGGAGAGTTCGAAATAGCGCATGATGAAATCCGCGATCGCGTCGGCGTCGTCGAGCTCGAATTGCGGCAATTCGGTTGCGAGCCGGATATCGCTCGCGACAGCGACAATATGCCGGTCCTCGGGAAACAGCAGCGGCCGCCGGTTGGCGTTGCGATGAATTTCGAGTTTCGGTATCGGCTGGTGCTTGAAACCTTCGATCAATACCAGATCGCATGGCGCAAGAAGCCCTAGTTGCTGATCGAGATCGGGTTCGCGCGCACCGCGGTGTTCATGCATCAGCACCCAGCGCTGGCTCGCCGTCAGCAATACTTCGTATGCCCCGGCTTCGCGGTGCCGGTACGAATCCTTGCCGGGGCGATCGATATCGAAATCGTGATGCGCGTGCTTGATCAGCGAAACCCTCAAGCCTTCGATAACGAGGCGCGGAATCAGCTTTTCGATCAGCGTCGTCTTGCCGCTGCCCGAGTAGCCGGCGAAACCGAAAACTTTCATGGGATTGTTTATAACGGGAGCGGTCGAGTCCGGCACGCGCCGCGATGCCGGCACATTTCGAGTGGGGTCGAGATCATTCTTGCTGTTGCGTATGCACTGCTTGCTGCGTATCTGCTGCGTCCGATGATACCGGCACGGCGATTTCATTGCCATCCTGCGCTGGTGTCGCCATCAGCCATACGGTAAATTCCGCACCGCCTGAGTTCCCGCTCGCCGCCGTGATAGTGCCGCCGTAGCGTTCGACCAGCGATCGGCTGATCGAAAGCCCGAGCCCGGTACCGTGCCTTTTCGTCGTGAAGAACGGCGTGAAAATGCGCGGCAAATCATCGGGCGCAATGCCGCGACCGGTGTCTTTGACGCTGATCGCGGCGCCCAGGTCCTGGTCGCGCGTTTCCAGGATCAATTTGCCGCCGCCGTCGCTGGGCATGGCGTGGATCGCATTGACGATCAGGTTGATCAAAACCTGCTGCAACTCGCTGCGATTGATTGCGATCTTGCGCGTCGCCTGATCTTTGCGGACGACTTCGATATCGCCTTTGCGCAGCAGATGGTGAACCAGCACCAGGCAATCGCTGATGACGCCGGCGATTTCGACCGGCTCGACGTACCCGGCGTAATCGACCGGCCGCGCGAACTGCAAGAGCTTGGTCACGATCAGGCGTATGCGATTGACCTGCTCGTCGATCAGCCGCATCTCGTTGCGCACCGGCGAAGCGGCCGCGCCGAGGACTTCGCGCGCAACGTCGAGGTTGCCCTGGATCACCGCGACCGGATTGTTGATTTCGTGCGCAACGCCCGCGGTCAACTGGCCGATGGCGGCGAGCTTTTCCGAGATAATCAGTTGCCCCTGGGCATCGCGCAGATTCTGGTTGGCGCGCCGCAGTTCCAGCGTGCGATCGGCGACCTTGCGGTCGAGCTCGTCGGCCCAGCGGCGCAATTCGGCGTTACGCTGCTGCAGGGTATCGAGCAGCACATCGAAATGCCTCGCCAGGCGGCCGATTTCATCGCGGCTCGTGACATCGCCGACGCGCGCTGCGGTATCGCCTTCGTGCACCGCGACGATGGTCTGGTTCATGCGTTCAAGCGGCTGAAAAATTGCTTTCGCCCACTTCATGGACAACACCGCGCCAATCACGCTGATCGCAATAAGCAGCAGGACAATCACCGCGAGCGCTATGGTTTTCGCGGCGCTGAACGGCGCTTCGAGAAAGCCGACATAGAGCATGCCGACGCGCTGGCCCGTGCTGTCCTCGATCGGTTCATAGCCCGACACATACCAGTCATTGACGACAAACGCGCGGTTCAGCCAGGTTTCGCCGTTGCCGAGCACCGTATCGTGTACCTGCTGCGACACGCGCGTACCGAGCGCGCGCTCGCCGGCGAACAGGCGCACGTTCGTCGCTACGCGAACGTCGCCGAGGAACAACGTTGTCGTACCCTTGCTTCCCAATGGCAGCGAGCCTTCGCGGTAGACAATACCGTTGATCTTGTCGACAAATTCGAGATTGCGATTCAGCATCAGTCCGCCGTGCAGGATGCCGAGCAGACGCTGGTCCTGATCGAAAATCGGCGCCGCGGAGTGGATGACCATGCCGCGCGATTCATCCTTGCGCTCGCTAGGCGCCGCATTCGGCGTCGGCAGGATCGGCGTGAAAGCCCGCTCGCGCAATTGCTCGTTGATAGCTGCAAGCTGCTCGGGAGAAAATATGTCGATCGCCGTCGCGTGCCGGCCGTCGGCCGCGTCCTGCACGATGCGCCAACTCGCGTACCCGGCCGGGCGTGTCTGTTCGTTGCTGGTGGCAACGAGATGACCCTCCGCATCGAGGATATTCAGGAAATCGAGCTTGTTCGCGTCTTCCGCCGCGATCAGGAATTTGCGAAGCGCCTCGGGTTTCTGCGCATGCATCGCGGTCGCGATGCGATTCGATACGGCCAGATTTTCGACGTTGCTGCCAACGCCAGCTACGACGCGATCGAAATACTCGTGCGCGATGATCAGATCGCTGCTGATCTTGTAGCGCACCAGCCGGTCGTACGATTCGTTGCCCCAGATCAGCACCAGCGCGGCCAGCACCGGCAGCACGATCAGCAGCGGCGACAGCACCATCGCCAGCAGCTTGTAGCGGACCGAAGAACGAAAATACCCGGTCAGGCGATGTAAAAAGCGCATAGGACCTGTGGCGTGAGCGTTAGCGCGCAGAGAGGCTCGATAGCATTAGAGTCGCGGCCGGGCCGATAGTTGATGTCGAGTCTCTGCCTTCTATAAGTCTGCGCCTTCTTAACGATACTACTGAAGGCGAGATTGCTTCGCTGCGCTCGCAATGACGGCTTTTTGAGCTTTTCAACAAACCTCTAGAGCGCCTCGAACACGCCGGCCGCTCCCATGCCGGTCCCGACACACATCGTGACCATGCCATAACGCTGTTTGCGCCGGCGCAAGCCGTGCAGGAGCGTTGCGGTACGAATGGCGCCGGTCGCGCCGAGTGGGTGGCCAAGCGCGATGGCGCCGCCGCATGGATTGATTTTGACGGGATCGAGTTGCAGATCGTTTATCACGGCAAGGCTTTGCGCGGCGAACGCTTCGTTGAGTTCGATGCTGTCGATATCCTCCTGCTTTAAGCCCGCTTGCCGCAACGCTTTCGGAATGGCTTTGACCGGGCCGATTCCCATGATTTCCGGCGGTACGCCGGCTACGGCAAACGCAAGGAAACGGCCGATCGGACGGAGGCCGAAGCGCTGCAGCGCCGCTGCGCTCATCAGCAGCACAGCGCCCGCGCCGTCCGACATTTGCGAACTGTTGCCGGCGGTCACGGAACCATTTGCCGCGAATACCGGCTTCAGTTTCGCGAGCGTTTCGGTCGTCGTGCCCGAGCGTGGCCCTTCGTCCGTGTCGGCCGCCTTGCGGACGATCCGGACCCCATACGTGTCGAGATCCGGTACGCTGGCGGCAACCTCGTAAGGCGCAATCTCGTCGCTGAAGCCTCCGTGCTCTATCGCAAGCAGCGCCTTGCCGTGGCTTTGCGCCGCGAATTCATCCTGCGCTTCGCGGCTGATGTTCCAACGCCTGGCGACATTCTCGGCGGTAATCCCCATGCCGTATGCGATGCCGACGTTATCGTCGGCGAAAATCGCGGGATTGAACGATGGCTTGTTGCCGGTCATCGGCACCATGCTCATGCTTTCCGTACCGGCCGCGATCATGACGTCAGCCTCGCCGAGCCGAATGCGATCGGCGGCGATCGCGACTGCCTGTAATCCCGACGAGCAAAAGCGATTGATCGTCATGCCGGCAACCGTGTTCGGCAAGCCGGCAAGCAGCAAGCCGATGCGGGCGACGTTCAACCCCTGCTCGCCTTCCGGCATCGCGCAGCCGACGATCACGTCATCGATCGCCGCCGGGTCGAGGCCTGGAGCGCGCGCCAATACGCTCCTGATCACGTGCGCAAGCATGTCGTCCGGCCGCACTTGCCTGAACATGCCGCGCGGCGCTTTGCCGACCGGCGTGCGCACCGCGCCGACAATGTAGGCATCCTGAATCTGCTTGATCACCGACTTCTCCAGATGAATCCTGCCGACGCAGCTTGCGTTCGGCCTTGCCTCTCGCTAGTTTCTCAGCGGCTTTCCCGTCTTCAGCATCTGTTCAATGCGCGCCTGCGTTTTTTCCGTCGCCATCAATTCCATGAACAGCTTGCGTTCGAGCGCGAGCAGCCAGTCTTCATCGACCAGACTGCCCGCTTCGACTTCGCCGCCGCACAGCACGGTTGCGACGCGCGCGCCGATCTCAAAATCGTGCTCCGAAATAAAGTTGCCGGCGCGCATGTTGATCATCGCGGCTTTGAAATTGGCGATACCCGGCTGCCCGGCAACGGGAACGCCGCGAGGCTTGAGCGGGGGGTGGTAACCCGCTTCAGCGATGGCGATGGCTTGCGATTTCGCAACGTGCAGCAATTCGAAGCGATTCATGACGATGGCGTCGGACGAACGCAGATAGCCGAATTCCTTCGCTTGCGCGGCGCTTTTCGACACCTGCCCGGTGGCGATGGTCTGGAAATGCCGCTGCAGCGGCGCGAAAACGTCGCTGTTGCCGGCCGCTTTCGCTTCGGCTGCGGCGCGCAACGCAAATTCCTTGCAGCCGCCGCCGGCGGGCAGCAGACCAACGCCGACTTCAACGAGGCCGATGTAGCTTTCGAGCGACGCGACCGCGCGGTCGCAATGCATGATCAATTCGCAGCCGCCGCCGAGCGCCATGCCGTCGACGGCGGCGATCGTCGGTACGCTTGAGTATTTGAGCGCCTGTGTCGTGTACTGAAACTGCTCGACCACGGATTCGATCTCAGCCAGCTTGCCGGCCATCAGCTGGTCGGCGAAGCCGAACCTGCGCGCGGCGCCGAGGACGAGCGCCTGCGCCTTGCGCTTGAAGCGCTTGATCACGGCGCCAGTGACGGATGGGGCGGATGGGGCCGAGGGTTCTACGGACGGACCGCTATTCGTAATTTTCGCCAGATTTGCACCCAGTGAAAACGGCGGCGCGGTCTGCCATATCACGAGTGCGCGCCACTGCCGTTCGGCCTCGTCGATCGCCTGCAAAATCGCATCGAGTACGTCGCTTCCTATCGTATTTTTCTTGCTCTTGAAGCTCAGGATTGCGATATCGTCGCCGGTGTGCCAAAGCCGCGCGGCTTCGGTTTCGAAGATCGTTTGTCCGTATTGAACGGGTTCGCCCAGCAACGCATCGGGGAACAACTGACGGCGATAGACCACCAGCGTCGAGCGCGCTTCGATCGCGTTGCCGAGCGGCGCATACGAGCCCGCCGCTTCATGTACACCCTGGCGCCCTGCTACCCACGCGGGCAGCGGCGCGTCGCTCAGGGCCTTGCCGGCCGCGATATCGGCTTCGATGGCATGCGTGATGTCCTGCCAACCCGCCGCCTGCCAGGTTTCGAAGGGGCCGCGTTCCCAGCCGAAACCCCAGCGCAGCACGAGATCGACATCGCGCGCATTGTCGGCAATCGCATGCAAATGGAACGCGCTGTAGTGAAACACGTCGCGAAAAATCGCCCACAGGAATTGCGCCTGCGGATGCGGGTTGGCACGCAGTGCGCGCAGTTTTTCGCCCGGATGCTCGAGCTTGAGTATCTGCTGGATCTCATCATCCGCCATTCCTGTCGACGGTCGATAGCTACCCCTCGCGATGTCCAGCACCTGAATTTCCTTGCCCACTTTCTGGTAAATGCCGCGCCGGGATTTGGCGCCGAGCGCGCCGCTCTTGATCAAATCCTCGAGCCAGCCCGGCAGCGCGAAATACTTGTGCCACGGGTCATCAGGCAGCGTGTCGCGCATGGTATTGACGACGTGGGTAAGCGTATCGAGGCCGACCACATCCGCCGTGCGGAAAGTCGCGCTTTTCGGCCGGCCGATGGCGGGACCGGTCAGCGCATCGACGACATCGAAAGCCAGGCCCGCTTTCTGCGCTTCGACCATGGTCGCGATCATCGAAAACACGCCGATTCGGTTGGAGATGAAGTTCGGCGTATCTTTGGCGCGCACTATGCCCTTGCCTAGCGTTGTGACGAGAAATGCTTCGAGTTGATCGAGTAAAGCCGGGTCGGTTTGCGTGCATGCAATCAATTCGACCAGATGCATGTAGCGCGGCGGGTTAAAGAAATGTACGCCGCAGAAACGATGACGCAGCGCTTCCGGAAACGCTTGCGCCAATGCGTTGATCGACAATCCCGATGTGTTGCTGGCGAACACGATGTCGGCGGCGAGGTGCGGCGCGACCTTGTCATACAAATCCCGTTTCCAGTCCATGCGCTCGGAAATCGCTTCGATCACGAGATCGCATTCAGCGAGCCTCGGCAGGTGCTGGTCATAATTGGCCGGCTCGATGAACGCGAGCGTCGATGCAGTGGCAAGCGGCGAGGGTTCGATTTTGGCGAGATTGTCGATCGCTTTCTGCGAATTGGCGTTCGGCGCGCCGTCTTTGCCTGCCAGTTCGAACAGCAGCGTTTCGATGCCGGCGTTGACGAAATGCGCCGCGATTTGCGCACCCATCACGCCGGCGCCAAGCACGGCGGCCTTGCGCACGACGAGTTGCCGCGGCTTCATGCGCCCTCCCGACCCGGCACGACGCGCGGCTTGCGGTCATCGCCGACGGCGACATACGTCAGCGTCGCTTCGGTGACTTTGAAGCATTCTTCCTTTTCGGGATTTCGCTGCGCGTAGACTTCGACGTTGACCGTGATCGAGGTGCGCCCGACGCGTACGACATCGGCATAAAAGCTGACGAGATCGCCGACGACTACCGGCTCTTTGAACTGAAATGAATTGACCGCGACCGTCGCAACCCGTCCCTTGGCGCGGCGCAGCGCCGGAATGCTGCCGGCGATATCGACCTGCGACATGATCCAGCCGCCGAAAATATCGCCGACCTGATTCTCGTCGGACGGCATCGGAACTACGCGTAATACTGGATCGCGGCCTTCCGGCAGCGAGGTTGTTGCCTGGCGATTCTGTTCCGTCATGTGCGGCCTTCTATCGAGTTCGTCGCTGCGAACGCGATGCGCGCTGCTTGACGGGCACATCGTTTCGCGCTTAAAAAAAACGCCAAAACTAATCGTGTCCGCTATACAAGGCCTCGACTTCCGCGCGATGGCGCTCGAGTATTTGGGCGCGTTTCAATTTCAGCGTTGGCGTTAGCATGCCGTTATCGACCGTCCACGGTTCGGCGATCAGCGCGACGCGGCGGATTTTGGCGTAGCCGGGAAATTCCGCAATCTGCGGCGCCACGCGCGCGAGCACCAGATCGGCCTCCCGGCGGTTCGCAACTCCGCGCCGGCCGATCTTTGGTTCGCAATCCTGGATTCCGGCCAGCGCCGCCCAGTGTTCGCCGTTCAGCACCGCAAGCAAGCCAAGATACGGCTGCCCCTCGCCGACCAGCAACACTTGCTCGAACAAGGGATCGCGCAGCACCGCAGCTTCCATATCGACCGGGGGCACTTTTTCCCCATTCGATAATACGATGATCTCCTTCAGGCGGCCGGTAATAAAAATATAACCATCGGAGTCGACGCGCGCCTTGTCGCCGGTATTGAGCCAGCCGTCGCTGCTCAGTACGGCAGCCGTGGCGTCGGGATTGTTCCAATAGCCGAGCATAACGTTCGGGCCTTTGACCAGCAGAACATCCTGCTCACCGATTTTGATCTCGACGCCGGGAATCGGTTTGCCGATGCTCGCGGGTAAATTCTCGCGCGCGGTGTTCGAGCACACGACCGGCGAGGTTTCGGTGAGGCCGTACCCTTGCAGCAGCGGGATGCCGAGACCGAGAAAAGTGCGGGCCACCTCGGGCGACAATGCGGCGCCGCCGCTGACCGCATTGCGCAATCTGCCGCCGAAACGCTGCCGCACCGGTTTCGCAACCAGCCGATCGAGCAGCGGCCACAGCAGATGCGAAGCTTGCCACCGCGCCCGCCCCTGTTCATGCTCAAACCGGCTGTAGCCGATGGCGACCGTCAGATCGAATAGCCGGCGCCGAAATCCGGGCCCGCGCGCCAGCTTGTCGTTTATCGCCGCGCGAATGCGCTCGAAAACGCGCGGCACCGAAACAAGCTCGGTCGGCCGGATAGCCTGCAGATCCTCGCCTAGCGTATTCACTGAGCGCGCGAACGCGATTGTCGCGCCAGCCATCATCGCCCCGTAATACGCTGTGCGCTCGAGCGTATGCGAGAGCGGCAGAAACGACAGGAGCACATCATCCGGATAGGTCGGCTTGTTTTGCAGCGCGCCGTAGGCGTTGCTCAGAATGTTGTTGTGGCTCAGCATCACGCCTTTCGGGCGGCCCGTTGTACCCGAGGTATAGATGATGGTCGCAAGTGCAGCCGGAGCGGCATCCAGATGCTGCGTTGCGCCGCCTTCGTCCGGTAGAAAATGCTGCGCCTGGATCAGGCGCGCATCGTCCATTTCGTTGGAAAGCGGCCCCCGACAAACAACGCGGCGTAATTCGCTTAACGCGCTTGGCGCGACTGGCAGCGCTGTAAAAGTCCGCCACTGCTTGATGTCTTCGAGAAACAACAGTTTGACGCCGGCATCGCGCATGACATAGGCCGCATTTTCTGCACGATCGACCATGTACAGCGGCACCACGACAAGCCCGAGACCGATCGCAGCCTGATCGAAAATAATCCACTCTATGCTGTTCCTCACCATCAGGGCGACAGTATCACCCGATTGCAGATCCGCGTTCGTGAGCGCCGCTTGCCAGCGCGCCACCTGCCGATCGATCTGCGCCCACGTGTAATCCCTCCAGTTTTTGTGCTGGGTGTTGTAGTCGCGGTAGGCAACGGCGTCGGGGCTGCGCCGGAGACGCTCGCGAAGCAAGCCATCCAAAGTCCGGGCAAGCTCGGGAGGGATCAGATCCAGATCACGCAATGATTTGGCCGGCACTGGCGCAGGTTGAATTGGGCTGAATCGAGCGAATAGCCTTGTCGTGCGGACCGCTGCGGGCCACGCTTACATATGTTGCAGCGCAATGTCATGTGAACCGAATCAGCGGCTTCGCGCCGTGCAAAATGTCCCTGGAATCTCTTACCGTGCTGAAAGTTCCATCATATAGCGACCTGAGTTTATCCGCTTCGAAAACCAAAAGCCCGCATCGAGCGGGGCTTTTGGTTTTATGCTATTCGTACCGTTACGAATAGCAGACGACGACTGCCACACACTTATCCAGCCATCTTCATTCGGGTTCGATTCCGCGTTATGCGATAGCAACAAGCCGAGCGTTGCCCGCCCTTTGCTTCTGGTTTATGCTTCACGCCTTTCGTAAAACGCCGAACAGGCCCGATATCTGGCTCATCAAATAACAGATCGCAATGACAGATCGACGATTACGGAGAGGTGGCCGAGCGGTTGAAGGCACTACCCTGGAAAGGTAGCATGGGGGCAACTCCATCGCGGGTTCGAATCCCGCTCTCTCCGCCATCTATATATGTTAACATATTGTGATATAAGACTTTATTAATATCATATAGACTTCTACCCACAAGCTTACCCTAGTGAACGTCTAAGCTTCCCGATGTTCTGTATTGCCGAAGGGACGCTAAGGAACGCCTCTTTCCTTCC
>JACDAM010000254.1 GCA_013695435.1 Burkholderiales bacterium
TCGCGCCCGGCATGTCGATGATGTTTTGCCGCCGCGATCGCGCTGCGGCTACGCTCGACATGCAGCGCATGCTGACCAGCATCAAAAGCGGCCTGTACGGCAAGCCCAAGGGCGGTCTGTATTATTCGTGTCTGGGGCGCGGCGCCAGCCTGTTCGGCGACGATTCGGAGGAACTGAAAATGATCCGAGAGGCGCTGGGCGAATTTCCGCTGGTCGGCATGTTCTGCAACGGCGAAATTTCGCACAACCGCTTGTACGGCTATACCGGCGTGCTGACGCTGTTTGTCTGAAAGGGGGCAACGCTGATTCGCGCCTAAACGGTCCCCCCTTCGGCGGCGGCGATGGCGCGCCAGCCTGGTTAAATCGTTCGAGCGGCGACCGCTCGCGAACAGGAAGGCGCAGCCCGCGAAAGAACGAGCTGCGCCGCAGCATCAAGGCCGCTGCTTATTCTTTTTCAGGTCTTCCTTGGCGTCGCCGTAGCCCGCCTGCGTTTTGCCCGCAACCTGGTCGGCTAAACCTTCTGTTCTGGTTTTCGGATTGTCGGTCGCTTTGCCAAGACCTTCCTTGGCTTTTCCGGCTATATCTTTCGCACGTCCTTTGATCTGGTCTTTGTTCACGGCTGTCTCCTGACGGCTTCGTGGAGGATTTCCACACCGGTTTGATCGGCGAACGAAAAAAAGATTCCCGGGAAACAATCCTTGCGCACGCGACACCGCTGGTTGCCACGCTCGCTGCCGCGAGCGGGCGGATGAAACGACTTCACCGAGGCAAGGTCGTACCTACGCGGGACCGGCAGCAAGCCTGGGGAGTGGCTGCTCTTCGAGATGCCGCCTTCTGCGTCATGGTGCTTCCGGGCAAACTGGCGTTGCGGCAAGTGACAACGTAACATCTGGGGACGAGCTGCTGGCGCCGGACAGGAATCTGCAATTCAAGATGGCCAACCTGTCTTGGACACCGCAACGATCGCATTACGCCTCGCACTCCGGCTGCAAGCTGTTGCCTGCAACGCGAGTGCTGGCGCAAACAGATTCGAGCCGATGCGGTTGCCGCACCTTCGCCCTGGTCCGTTTTTCGAAAGAGGAAAGCCTGTGCCGTGCCCACCTTTGTTTGATTCGTTCTGGATCGCCGGTTTCGAGAGCGCCTGCCACATCAATGGCTCGGGCGCACGTCTCGACATGGTCGCGACGACACAGCACGACCGGCAGGTTGAGCAGGATTATTTGCGTGTGCGCGACGTCGGAATCAAAGCCGTACGCGACGGCGTACGCTGGCATCTGATCGAGCATGGCGGGCAGTTCGATTTTTCATCGCTTGCGCCGATGATCGCGGCTGCCGACAAAGCCGGCGTGCAGGCGAGTTGGACGCTCTGTCATTACGGCTGGCCGGAAGACGTAGACCCGTTCGCGCCGGAATTCGCCGACCGCTTCGCGCGCTTCTGCGGCAAGACCGCGCGCTTCATCAAGGATCACAGCGATCGCGTGCCGGCTTACACGCCGATCAATGAAATCTCGTTTGTCTGCTGGGCGATTTGCCATACCGGCATCATGTATCCGTACGCCAGTTACTGCCAGGGGCGCGACGGATATCTGAAGCGGCAGATGGTGCGCGCCGCGATTGCCGGCTGCGAGGCGATCTGGGAAGTCGAACCGCGCGCCCGCATCGTGCACGTCGATCCGATCATCCATATCATTGCGCCGCCCAGCCGGCCGGACCTCGCCGATGCCGCCAACGCGCTGCGCGCTTCGCAATTCGAAGCCTGGGATATGCTGGCGGGCCAGGTCGAGCCGGAGCTCGGCGGCGACCGCAAGTACCTCGACATACTCGGCGTCAATTATTACCACTCGAACCAGTGGGAGTATCTGACCGGCGATCGCCTGCATTGGCATCTGAAGGATCCGCGCAGGCTGCCACTGCGCCATCTTCTGGCCGAAATTCACGAGCGCTATCAGTGTCCGTTGTTTATCGCGGAGACCAGCCACATCGGCGTCGGCCGCGGCGAGTGGATCCGGGAAATCGCCGAAGAAGTCCGCTGCGCGCGCGAACACGGCGTACCGGTCGGCGGAATTTGTTTGTACCCGATCATCGACCGGCCCGATTGGGAGAATTCGCACCATTGGCACAACAGCGGATTATGGGATCTGACGCTCGCTGGCGATGGCGGTTTCGAGAGAGTTTTATGCAAGGAATACGCGGCCGATCTGCACATTGCGCAAAGCATGGTGCACGCCTGACCGCTAATAGAAGAAAAGCCCATAGCCGCAACAGGAGAAAAGCAATGTCCGAATCGATCGTCGTGTTTTCCCATCTGCGCTGGGATTTTGTTTACCAGCGGCCACAACATCTGCTGTCGCGGCTGGCCAGGAACCGGCGCGTGATTTTTTTCCAGGAGCCGGTGTTGAGCAAGGAGCCGCAAGCGTTTCTCGACATTGCGCGCCCGCATGCGAATCTGGTGATATGCACGCCGCGCACCCCGATTGCGACGCCAGGTTTCCACGATCAACAGCTGCCTTACCTGAATCCGCTGCTGCAAAAAGTGCTGGGCGACGAAGCGGTCTCCGACTATATCGCCTGGTTCTACACGCCGATGGCGCTGCCGCTGATCAAGGATCTGCCGCCGCGCGCGATCGTTTACGATTGCATGGACGAGTTGTCGGCTTTCAAGAATGCGCCGCGCCAGTTGCTGCAAAGGGAAACCGCGTTATTGAAAGCGGCCGACATCGTGTTTACCGGCGGCCCCAGCTTGTACGAAGCAAAAAAAGACCGTCACGCAAACGTTCACTGTTTTGCCAGCAGTGTCGAGGCCGGGCATTTCGCGCAAGGCCGGGCCGGCGGCGACGAACCCGGGATGCAGGCGCAATTGCCGCGACCACGGCTCGGCTTCTTCGGCGTCCTCGACGAGCGCCTCGATCTGGACCTGCTCGACGCGCTCGCGCTCGCCCATCCCGAATGGCAGATCGTGATGGTCGGGCCGGTCGTCAAGATCGATCCGGCCAGTTTGCCGCGGCAGCCGAATATCCATTACTTCGGGCAGCAGAGCTATCAGGATTTGCCGAAATTCATCGGCGGCTGGGACGTCTGTTTGCTGCCGTTCGCGCTGAATGCGGCGACGCGCTATATCAGTCCGACCAAGACGCTCGAGTACATGGCCGCCGAACGGCCGATCGTCAGTACCCCGATCGTCGACGTGGCGGCGCCCTATGGCGACATCGTGTACATCGCTGAGAGCCGCGAGCGATTCATCGAACAATGCGAGCGGGCGCTGAGCGCGACGCCGGACGAGCGTGAAACGCGCTTCCGGAAGATGCGCGAAGTGCTGGGGCGAACTTCGTGGGATGCAACCGCGGCCGCCGTCGCTGCGCTCCTCGAAAACCTGCACGGTCATCAGCCGGAGCCAGCTGCAGCCGCGCTGTTGTCGAAAGCGACGCGCCCAGCGGAATCGGACGACGCGCTCCAGCAACAGCGTTTGACGCCGATGAAAACCGACGCGTCGAAATCGTCGCCCGTGGTCGTCATCGGCGCCGGGCCGACCGGGTTGTCCGCGGCCTATCACCTCGGCAGCGAGGCGCTGCTGCTCGAAAAAAACGCGACGGTAGGCGGCTGGTGCCGCTCGATCGAAGACGGTGGATTTACCTTCGACTATGCCGGCCACATCATGTTTTCGAATGATCCTTATGTGCACCAGATGTATCAGATGCTGCTTGGCGACAACGTGCACTGGCAGGAGCGCGAAGCCTGGGTTTACAGCAAAAATGTCTATACGCGCTATCCGTTTCAGGGCGCGCTCTACGGCTTGCCGCCGGAAGTCGCCAGGGAATGCATCGTCGGCGCCATCGAAGCGCGCTTCGGCAGTATTGCGCCGGTCAGCGCCGGCAAAACCGAAAAGATCATGGATTGCTGCGGCGATGGTTTGCTCGAAGCCGAAGCGCCGCTCGGCAAATACCGCTCGGCCGGCAACGATCGCAGAAAGTCGCCGCGAAATTTCGAGGATTTCATCTACCGCGTCTGGGGCGCCGGCATCGCCAGGCATTTCGCGATTCCCTACAACAGGAAAATCTGGGCGCATCCTTTGCAGGATATGGAAACCTCGTGGCTCGGTGGACGCGTGCCGTTGCCTGACCTCGGGGAAATGATCGAAGGCGCGCTGCGGCCGGTGGCGAAACCGATGGGTCCGAACGCGCGTTTCGGTTATCCGTTGCGCGGCGGTTTCCAGGCGCTGATGAATGGCTTTTTGCCGCATTTGAAAGGCGAGCTCAAGCTCAACACCGCGGTTGCCGGCGTCTCGCCGGCGCAGCGCTGCGTGATCCTGGCCGACGGCAGCAGCCACAGCTACCGCGCCTTGATCAGCACCATGCCGTTGCCGCAACTGATACGCATGACAGGCAATGAGGCGCCGGCTGAAGTACGCGCCGCGGCGCAGGCGTTGCGGCACGTGCCGGTGCGCTGCGTGAACCTTGGCATCGGCCGCGAAAACATCACCGAAAAACACTGGATTTATTATCCTGAAGAAACCGTTTTCCATCGCATATTCGTGCAAGGCAACGCGAGCCCGCATTGCAATCCGCCCGGCGGTTTCGGGCTTACCTGCGAAATCACCTATTCGGAACACAAGCCGCTGCCGTGCGACGGCGATGCGCTGATCGAAAGCTGCATCGCCGACTGCGTCAAGGTCGGCGTTATCCGGGGGGACGACGCGATCGTTGTGCGGAACCAGGTCGATATGCCTTATGCATATGTGCTGTACGACCACGGACGCGCCAAGAATGTCGCCGTGATCCGCGCCTGGCTGGCGGCGCACGACATCCTCCTCGCCGGGCGCTACAGCGAATGGGAATACTACAATTCGGATCACGCCTTCCTGGCCGGAAAAAAAGCCGCGGAACAGGTATCGGCGCAGACGATGCGCGAGCAACAGGCGACGGCGTGACGAAGCCGCGCTTCGCGTAAACAGGTTCTGGTTTTGACGGCGATGCTTAAAGTCACCATGCTGCCGTCGGTTGCCGGCGGCATCGGGCACATTTCGCGCACGGCAAGCCTGGCGCGCGCGCTGCGGCAGCTCGAACCTGGCGTCGGCGTCGATTACGTACTCGATAGCGAGCGTCTGCGGCCATTCAATATCGAGGCCACCGAGCGCATGGGCTTCCCGGCGCGCCTGCTGCCGCCCCGCACACGCCAAACCCGCGATGCCATCATCCGCGAGTTTTTCGGGGATACCGACGTTATCGTCGACGATACAGCGCGCTATCTGCTGCCGCTGCGCAGCATCGTCCCGCGCGCGGCCTGGGTTTCGATTCCGCTCTTCCCGGTTGGCGACGAACTTTTCATGGATTGGCCGTTCATGTCTCAGATGGATGCGATTATCTGGGCCTACGCGCCGGTGTTTGGCATTCCGCCCGAACTTGAAAGGTTCCGCGACAAGCTGCTGCACACTGGTCCTTTCCTGCAGATTGACGGCATTCCGGATAAAGCCGCGGCGCGTGCGGAACTTGGAATCGGCGGCGCGGAACAGGCGCTGGTCTATGCGCCGCGCGGCTTCCCATTCGGCATCGAGTTTGGTCATCGCGTGCTGAGCGCCGTCTACGCCGCGATCGAGGGCTTGCGCGCGACGCGCTTCCCGCGGCTACGCCTGATACTGCTCGCTGTCAGCCAGCCGCAAGAACTGCATGGCGTCGTTGGCGTCCCTGAACAGTTACCGCCATGGGTCGAGACGCATGGCGTGATCAAGCCCGAACAGGCGCTACGCTTCGAGCAGGCCGCCGACATCGTGGTTGCGGAAGGCACGAGCACGATGCACGAATGCGCGGCGCTGCGCACGCCGCTGCTGATCATTCCCGGAATCATTGCCGAGACGCAAATACTGGGCGAGCGTCTGAGCGAGCATCGCGCGGCGACGAGGGTGCCGATAGAATACGTCACTCCGGAAAGCATCGCAGCCGCGATCGAATTCATTCTCGCTGATCACGAAGCTCGTGCTGCGACGACGGCGCGGGCTCACCAACTGGTAACCAAGGGTGGAGGCGCCCACGCGGCGGCCGAACGCGTACTCGAAATCGCCGCGACGCGATCGCATTCGCGCGCCGCCGCGGCCATGCCTTAACCGCGGCTCAAATCAGGGACCATCAAAGACGCCGATGCAAAACGCTTATCCCCGCCCGCAATTGCAGCGCTCGCGCTGGGTTTCGCTCAATGGCATGTGGAAATTCCGGTTCGACCACGAGCGCAGCTACGCATCGCCGCCCGATATCCACGAGTGGCCGCACACGATCCTGGTGCCGTTCGCGCCCGAGTGTAAAAAAAGCGGCATTCACGATACCGGCTTTCACCGCGCCTGCTGGTACCAGCGCGAGTTCGAGGTCGAACGCGGCGCAGCCCGGGTTATCCTGCATTTCGGCGCTGTCGACTATCTCGCGCGGGTCTGGATCAACGACATGCTGGTGGTCGAGCACGAAGGCGGCCACACGCCTTTCTCCGCCGACATAACCTGGGCGCTGCGCGGCAACGGTCCGCAGCGGGTTACGGTCTATGCCGAGGACGACGCCGACGATCTCGAAAAGCCGCGCGGCAAGCAGGATTGGCAGCTCGAGCCGCATTCGATCTGGTACCCGCGCACGACTGGCATCTGGCAAACCGTCTGGTATGAATGCGTTCCCGAAACCCACATCGACAGGCTGCGCTGGACGCCGCATATCGAGCGCTGGGAAATCGGCGCCGAGTTTTTTCTGGTTGGGCCGCTGGCGGACGATATGCGCATCGCATTACGCTTGTGCAGCGGCTCGCAGGTTCTGGTCGACGACAGCTACAAGGTCATCAACGGCGAGGTGCACCGACGCATTGCGCTGTCCGATCCCGGCATCGAAGATTATCGCAACGAATTGCTGTGGAGCCCCGAGCGGCCGACGCTGATTCAGGCCGAGGTGAGGCTATGGCGCGGCGATGAACTCGTCGACGAGTTCAAGTCTTACACGGCGCTGCGTTCGGTCAACATTCAGCGCGATCGTTTCCTGCTGAACGGCAGGCCGTATCAATTGCGCCTGGTTCTGGACCAGGGTTACTGGCCGGAAACGCTGTTGACTGCGCCAAGCGACGAGGCTTTGAAGCGCGATATCGAATTGGCCAAGGCAATGGGCTTCAACGGTGTGCGCAAACACCAGAAGCTCGAGGACCCGCGCTATCTGTTCTGGGCCGACACGCTGGGCCTCGCGGTCTGGGGCGAAATGCCGAGCGCGTATCGTTTCACCAACAAAGCCATAAAACGCTCGATGCAGGAATGGACGCAGGCGATCCGGCGCGATTATAGCCATCCGTGCGTGATCGTCTGGGTGCCGTTCAATGAATCGTGGGGCGTTCCCGATCTGCCGACGGTGCCGGCGGCGCGCGATGCCGTCGCGGCGTTTTATCATCTGACCAAAACCCTCGATCAGACGCGGCCGGTGATCGGCAACGACGGCTGGGAAAGCTCGGCGACCGATATCATCGGCATCCACGATTACGACTGCAATCCGGTCAACCTGCGCGCGCGCTACGGCCCTACCGTCAAGACCGAAGAGCTGTTCGACCGCCGCCGGCCCGGTGGCCGGTTGTTGACGCTCGACGGTTTTCCGCACCGCGGCCAGCCGGTCATGCTGACCGAATTCGGCGGTATCGCCTACGTCACATCCGACGATCCACGCCGTAACGAGGCGTGGGGCTATACGCGCTGCGATGATATCGAAGCTTACGAAACGCAGTGTCTGGCGCTGCTCGACGTCGCCCGCACCACCGGGATGTTCAGCGGCTTTTGTTATACCCAATTCGCCGACACGTTCCAGGAAGCCAACGGCCTGCTGTTCGCCGACCGCACGCCAAAGCTGCCGCTGGCGACGATCGCCGCTGCTGTCCGCGGTAGCTAAGCGTGCACAGCGTCGAGCTGACCAAGCCCGATGGCCGGCGCATGACCTTGTACAGCCGGCGGCCGATCGCGCCGAATCTGATCGCGCCGAGCCCGAAAGGCGGCGCGGCCGGGGCGAATCCGCATTTGCGCTGGCATCCGCTGCGCGGCGAATGGATCGCTTACGCCGCTTACCGGCAGGCGCGGACGTTCATGCCGCCGCCGGAATTCAATCCGCTGGCGCCGACGACCGATGCGGATAACCCGACCGAGCTGCCGCAAGGCGACTACGACGTCGCCGTGCTCGATAATTTTTTTCCGACCTTGACCGCGGCCGCGCACGACGCGCCGCTCAGCATCGTCGAGACCCTGCCTGCGACCGGGCATTGCGAAGTCGTCGTGTTCACCCAGGATGCGAAATCCGCGCTCGCCGCATTGCCGTTGTCGCATATCGAACTCCTGATCGAAGTGTGGGGCGCCCGCACCGAACAGCTGGCTGAAGACAAAACCGTACGATTCATCCTGCCGTTTGAAAATCGCGGTGTCGAAGTCGGCGTCACGCTGCATCATCCGCACGGTCAGATCTACGCGTATCCGTTCGTGCCGCCGGTGCCGCAGCGGATCAACCAGCAAGAGACAGCGTATTGGCGCGAACACGGAACGCCGCTGCTGCAGGACCTGATCGCGCGCGAAATCGAAAGCGGTGTACGCGTGCTCTATCGCGGCGAGCACGCCATCGCTTTCGTGCCGGCGTGGGCGCGCTATCCGTACGAAGTCTGGGTCGCACCGCTGCGCGCGACCGCCGGCTTCCGCGACCTCGATGATGCGCAGCGCGCCGATCTTGCGCGCGCTCTGAAAACGACACTACTCAAATACGATGGCTTGTGGCAGCGGCCACTGCCTTATCTGATGGCGTGGTATCAGGCGCCGGTCAACAGCGGGCCGCATCCCGAATCGCATTTGCACGCCGAAATTCTCCCGCCTTATCGCACGCGCGATCGACTTAAATTTCTCGCCGGCACCGAGCTCGCGGCGGGTATGTTCGCCAACGACACGCTGCCCGAGGACAAGGCGCGCGAGTTGCAGGCGGTCGAGGTAACGTTCTGACGTGGAAGCGCGGGCAGCGGAAGTCGCGGCAAAACTCGCGCTTGTCAGGGGCGCGATGCGCGGCTGCGGCGAGCAAAGCGTCGTCCGGCTGCGCGGCTGCGACTGGTTTTCGTGGATCACGGCGGGCGCCTCGAACGTCGTCTTGCTCGCCGCGGATACCGGCATCGCCGAAGTGTTGATCAGCGCTGACGAGGCGTGGGTTTTGACCAGTGAAATCGAAGCGCAGCGTTTGCGCGATGAAGAGCTGCCTGCCGGCTTCGGCCTGCACGGCGGGCGCTGGTCCGAGCCGCAGGAGCGCGAACAATTCACGGCCGACCTGTCCGGGGCAGGCAAAGTGCTCAGCGATCAGCCCGCGGCAGGCGAAACGGTGCTGCCGTCGTCTATCGCCGAGCTTAAGTACACGCTGATGCCGGCCGAAATCGAGCGTTATCGCGAGGTGGGCGCGCTCGCCTCCCAAGCGATGACTGACGTCCTCAGCGTCGCGCAACCGGGTTGGACCGAGCACGAGCTTGCCGGCGCCGGGGCCGAAGCTCTGTGGTCGCGTGGTCTGCATCCAGCTTTGACGCTGGCGGCTGGGGAGCGGCGCCTGCCGCGGTATCGGCATCCGACGCCGACGGCAGCGCCGCTCGGGAAAATCGCGATGCTGGTTTTCTGCGCGCGCGGTTTTGGACTCTACGCGAATTTAACGCGCTTCGTAGCTTTCGGCGCGATCGGCAGAGAGGTGGCGGAGCGGCACGCCAGCGTACGCGAAATCGAAGCCGACGCGCTCGCGCAATCGCGACCCGGCAACACTCTGGACAGCGTTTATCGGACTTTGGCCGATTCGTATTCCGCGCACGGTTTTCCGGATGCGATCGATCAGCATCACCAGGGCGGTAGCACCGGCTATCGGTCGCGCGAAATCGTCGCCACGTCCACTACCCGTTTGCAGTTGCATGAAAGTATGGCGCTGGCATGGAACCCAAGCATCGTCGGCGCAAAGATCGAAGACACGTTCCTGATTACCGCGCAAGGTCCTGAGAATCTGACGTATGACGAGCGCTGGCCGCACCAGAGCGTGCGCGGCATTGCGCGTCCGCTGGTACTGCAAAGGTAGCAATTTCGAATGTCGTCGCGCAAATCGAAAGGCAGAGGCGAAACGTTATCCGCGATGACGAAGCACGCCGCCGATGAGTAAAACCTTCGAGCAACTGTTCGGGTTCGCGCCCGAAGTCAGCGCCAGCGCGCCGGGCCGCGTGAATCTGCTCGGCGAGCACACCGATTACAACGATGGCTACGTGCTGCCGATTGCGATACCGCAACGGACCACGGTGCAGCTCGCGCGGAGTCGCGATGCGCGCTCGCAACTCTATTCGTCCAATCTCGACGAGAGCGCGCGCTTCGATGGCGCGCCGGCAGGCTATGCGCGCTACGTCATCGGCTGCGTGCGCGCACTCGAGCAGACCGGGGTCTCGATTCCGCCGTTCGTCTTGCGCGTCGCATCCGATGTGCCGATCGGCGCCGGGCTCTCGAGCAGCGCCGCGCTCGAAGTCGCCGTGCTGCGCGCCATGCGCGAATGGCTCGGGCTCGAACTCGAAGATGTCGCCATCGCGCAGCTCGCCCAGCGCGCCGAAATCGAGTTCGCGCACGTGCGGTGCGGCATCATGGACCAGATGGCCGCCAGCCTCGCCGATACTTCGCACATGCTGTTCCTCGATACGCGAACCTTGACGCGGCGTCTGTTGGCGCTGCCGCCAGATGCCGAACTCGTCGTCATCGACAGCGGCATTCCGCGCTCGCTCGCCGCCAGCGCCTACAACCAGCGGCGCGCCGAATGCGAACAGGCGGCGCAGCGTCTCGGCGTGCCCGCGCTACGCGATGTCGACGAGCTGTCGCGGGTCGATACGCTGCCGGCGCCCCTCGACCGGCGTGCGCGCCACGTCGTCTCGGAAAACCAGCGGGTCCTAGACGCGGTCGGCAACGTTACCGCGCAGCGCTTTGGCGAGCTGATGAATGCCTCGCATACGAGCCTGCGCGACGATTACGAGGTTTCAGTGCCGGCGCTCGACGCGCTGGTCGCGCTGTTGCAGGATCATCCGAACGTTTTCGGCGCGCGACTGACGGGCGCCGGTTTCGGCGGCGCCTGTGTTGCGCTGGTTGAGGCAGGGTACGGCGATCGGATCAGCGCGCAGGTATTGCGCAGCTATAACGCCGATGGCCATCACGGGCGGGCCATGGTGGTCGGCCCGCGTGTCGCGAATCCATAACAGTACGCCAGTGCCCTGATAGCGGCATGCGCTGGTCGGCCGGAAAACTCACACCCAGGGTCGCGTTGAGCACGGCCATCTTGTCGTCGAAATATTGCCGACGGTATTCAGGATCGGATTCAGCCTCGGAAACATCGGCGTTGCGCGCGAGGCGAGCAGCGTGACCGGATTGTCGCCGGGGAATATCTCGCTCATCGCGACGACGAAACCGGGTACTGGTCGGCTTTGATCGACATTGTGGCAACCCGTGCAGCCGACCGTGCGGAAAAGTTGGCGGCCGCGCGCCGTCGCTTGGGTGTCGCCATCGACACCGGCGGGGGCGGGCAAGCTGAACACGTAGGCATTCAAATCCGCCAGCATCGTGTCGTCGACGCGCACGCCAGCCGGAAACGGCTCGGTGCCGGAAGGCGCCGGATTGCCCGGAGGCGATGCCTGTACGTAGGGGAATGGGCCGGTAACGCCAGTTCTGGCCAAGACAGCAATGTAATCATCGACGATCTCAATGTAATCATCGACGATCTCATTGCCCGCGGCGCCGCCGCCTAGCAAGGTTACAAAGGCGCGTCCGCCGGGCGTCGTCAATCGCGTCGGGTCCAACAGTATCGTGTAGACGGTGTTGGCGAAATTGTCCTGTGTCGTGATGGTGCCGTCGCTGCCGTACGGAAAGGCGAGATCCTGCTCGAACAGCGGCATGTGTGCATCGGATCGCCGTTGCCACTGACGGTATCGTCGAACATGCCGACCGGATAGGAATTCTTGTCGCGAAGATAAGCGTCGGCTGCAGCCTCGGTCGAGTTTTCGGTCAGGCCCGGATTCGATGCGCGGCCGAGCGTCGTGTTGCCATTGGCGGCGAGGTTGAGCTGCAGCACCGGGTAATACGCCCATCGAGTTCTGACCCAGAGCGAGCAGACTGCCGAAATCGAGCGTGTGGGTCGCGCGGCCATCCTGGCGAACGCCGATCGTGCCGCCGCCAGTCGCCGACCTGAATACCGAGGCGTCGGTGATGGTGTGGCACAACGCACAGGTCGCGCCGGTTTTATCGCCGATGGCGATGTCGATCACGCCGTCGTTATTGCTGTCCTTGGGCGACAGACCGATGACCGCGTCAGCGCTGACCAAAACAGCGGTATTGGCCGGATTATTCAGCACCGACGACGTTGCCCGCTCGGATCGGCGGCCAACTCGGTCGCCAGTTGCTGCTTGATGGCCGGGCTCACGCGGTCGGAATCGACATGCAGGCCAAGCTGCAATGCCTGCAGCGGTGTTACGCCGGCCGCAACCATCCTCTGCTGCAGGCGTACCGCATCGGTCCAGAAGCGCTCGTTGCCGAAGGTTGCGAAACGAAAGACCGCCTGCCCGGCAGCCGCGTTGCCGCTCGGTTGCTGCGGTGCGGCTACCATACGCGATGGGCCGTCGCTTCCGGCAGGGCCGGCGTTGCCACTATCGATATCGTCGCCGTCGCTGCCACAGCCGGCGACGACGAAGGCCAGGCTCACGGCAATCAACGCTTTCAAAACTATGCTTTTTCTCATTCTGATCTCTTTGGTCACACAGCGGGCTCTGCCCGAACCCGGAAACGGAAGCGCCCGGCTTGCGAGGTTACGAGATAATCTAGGGCCAGCGCGCCCGGTGGATGATCGTTATTTGCCTCGTCAAGATAGCAGGGGCGAATTCGGCGGCGATAAGGATCGTGTAAAGATTCAGCGCTGCGGCGAAAATGGAAGTGAACCGGCGTCAGTCCGGGCAGTAGCGGCAGCGCGGCTTTAGACTATCCGCTACAGAGCCCTCCTCGGCAAAGCTTTTATACGGAGCGTCCCTTGCCCGGACTGCCCCGGTTGAACGATTCTTATGCGCACCCTGATTATCGCGATCGCCATCATCGCCGGGGCTTATGCCTTGCTGGTCGTGCTGCTGTACTGGTTTCAGGCGCGGCTCGTGTTCTATCCGCAGATCGGCCGCGAGCTCGTTGCAACGCCGGCGGCGATCGGGCTGCGCCACGAAGAGGTTTCGATTCAGAGCGCTGACGGCAACGCGCTGCACGCGTGGTACGTTCCGGCCGACGCTGCGCGCGGCGTCGTGCTGTTCGTGCATGGCAACGCCGGCAACGTTTCGCATCGGCTCGATGCGTTCGGCGTCTTCAACGAAGCCGGCTTGAGCACGCTGATTTTCGATTACCGCGGATATGGCAAAAGCACCGGCACGCCGTCGGAGCGCAATACCTACGAAGACGCGCAGGCGGCGTGGGATTATCTGACCGGGGTGCGCGGCATTCCACCTCAGCGCATCGTCATCATCGGTGAATCGCTGGGTGGCGCGATTGCGGCGTGGCTCGCAGCGCGCGTCGATGCGGGCGCGCTGGTCCTGACATGCACGTTCACGTCGCTGCCCGAACTCGCCGGCAGCCTGTATCCGCTTTTCCCGTCGAAGGTGTTGTCGCGTTTCGATTACGACACCAGGGGGAGCCTGGCCTCGGTGCACAGCCCGGTGCTGGTCGCGCACGCGCCCGACGACAGCATCGTCCCCTACGCCCATGGACTGGAACTGTTCGAAGCCGCGCATGCGCCGAAGCTGTTCCTCGAATTGACCGGCAGCCACGGCGACGCGTTTCGCTTGAACCGCGCGCGCTGGGTTCGAACGCTCGACCAATTTCTCGATCAATATCTGATAGCAGCCTCGCCGCCGCAACCACAACCCGAAAGCGCGGGCGACTCCATACAGATCAAATGAAATACAAGGATTACTACGAAGCGATGGGCGTGGCGCGCGACGCCAGTCAGGAAGACATCAAAAAGGCGTACCGCAAGCTCGCGCGAAAATTCCATCCCGATGTGTCGAAAGAAGCGCGCGCCGAAGAAAAATTCAAGGAGATCGGCGAGGCTAATGAGGTGCTGAAAGATCCCGAAAAGCGCGCGGCGTACGATCGGCTCGGCAGCCATCGCGCCGGCCAGGATTTCACGCCGCCGCCGGATTGGGAGCGCCAGTACGCGCAGCACGGCACGGCCGACGACCTCGGCGGCATCGACCTCGGCGATCTGTTTGCCGGAATTTTCGGCGGCGCCGGTACTGCGCGCAACACTGGCCGTCGCGCTCGCGCGGCCGCGGGCGGCTCCGGCGGTTTCGCGATGCGTGGCCAGGATTTCGAGGTCGCCATTACGCTCGATCTGAAGGATGCGTTTCAGGGAACCGAGATCAGCCTCGAACTGGCGATGCCTGAGTTCAAGCCTGACGGCGCAATGCGCCGCGTCAACAAAACCGTCAAAGTCCGCGTTCCGAAAGGTGTCGTCGACGGCCAGAAAATGCGCGTCCCGGGCAAGGGCGCGCCCGGCCTCGGCGAGGCGCCGAATGGCGATTTGTATCTGAACATCAGCTTGCGCCCGCACCGCTGGTTCAAGCCGAACGGCAGCGATCTCTATCTCGAACTGCCGATCACGCCGTGGGAAGCGGCGCTCGGCGCAAGCGTGGAAGTGCCGACGATGGACGGCAGGGTGCGCGTGAAGATCGCGCCGGGCGCGCGCCCCGGACAGAAGCTGCGCGTCGCCGGCCGCGGCCTGCCCAGGCCAGGCGCCGCTGCCGCCGGAGACCTGTATGCCGTTTTGCAGATCGCCACGCCGGCGCATTTGAGCGCGCGCGAGAAAGCGCTCTTTGCCGAGTTGGCGCAGGCATCGTCATTCGATCCGCGCGCGCATTTCGACGGCTAAAGCGGTTGGCGATCGACGACTTCGGAGGACACATGGCAGAACGGACATCAAGCGAAAACGACCGCGGCAAAAAGGATCGCGATATCCCGGAGAGTCTGCTCCTCGATGAAACATCGCGCATCACGTTCGTCGAGCTGCAGCGCGCTTCAGGCTTGAGCGAGGCCGAGATCAGCGAGCTCGTCGAAATCGGCGTGTTCGAACAATCCACGCGCGAGAGCGTCACTTGGGTGTTCAGTTCGCGCTGCATCAGCCAGGCGCGCACGGCGCTGCGCTTGCGCGACGATTTCGAACTCAACACGCAAGGCGTTGCGTTGGCGCTGACCTATCTCGAACGCATCCGCGAACTCGAAGAAAGGTTGCACGAGCTCGAATGCCAATTGCTGAAATAGCCCGCGCGACGCCGCGATGGCCGACGGATCGCGTGACCGGTTCGCCGATGTTTGCGCCGCTGGCGGAATTTGCCGGCCTGCTGCCCGGCGAGCGCTGGCCGCGCGTCGAGCAGCTATCCGAATTGGCGGCGCGCCGCGCGATCACGGTGCGATCCGGCGAGCCGCTGCGCTTTGTCGCCCAGGACGCTAGTGCCGGTCTGGCCTACGAAGCGCGCGTTTTCGCGCACGGCGAAGTCCAGACGCGCGCGGAAAATTGGCACGACCTGTTCAATGCGCTGGTCTGGCTGGCGTTTCCCGGAATCAAGGCTGCCTTGAATGCGCGTCATCACGACGAACTGCAGGCGTGCGCCGGGGACGGACCGGGAAACCGCGGCCCGATTCGCGATGCTCTGACCTTGTTCGATGAATCCGGCGTCATCATCGCCTGCGCGAATCCCGGGCTCGCGCGGCTATTGCGCGAATTCCGCTGGAAGGAATTGTTCTGGGCGCGGCGCGCGGAAACGATAGCCGGCATGCGGTTTTTCGTATTCGGCCATGCCCTCTACGAAAAAGCGCTGGCGCCGTATCCGGGCATGACCGGGCATGCTGTCATGCTGGATTTCGATCACTGCTTCATGCAGCTCGCGATGACGGCTCAACGTGCTGTGCTGGATGCCCGGCTGGGCGATTATTTTTCCAGCGGCGCCTTGGACAAGCGCGCATTCTTGCCGCTGCCGGTGCTCGGCGTTCCCGGCTGGGCCGACGAAAATGCGCACGAGACATATTATGACAATGGCGCCTGTTTTCGGCCGGGGCGACGAACGCGCAGCGGCTTCTGATTCACTTCGGTTTGCTTCCTCCCCACTTGCTGGGGAGGGCCGGGGCGGGGAAAGCGCGCTCGCTCCCGATTTCCCTTGCCGCAAGAGACGGCAAAAACAAACCTGTCATTCCCAAGCAACAGCGGCGCCATCAAGCGGTAACGGACGCGGAATAAGCTCCCGGCATGGACGCGAGATCCAGCACATCCAGTTAATCCCCAAGGAGCTTATGATGGTGAAATCCGTTCCAGGCGTCATTGTTTTTGCCGCCCTGATAGTGACGAGCTTTATGCTGAAAGCAGTGGACAATTTGAGCCCGATCGAAAACGCACGCGCGGAAACGGGCGCTGACAATAAAGCGCCCGCTCGTTCCGGCACGGCGCAGACGAAGCCGATCGTGATCGCCCACCGCGGCGCTTCCGGCTACCTTCCCGAGCATACCTTGGCGGCCTACAGCATCGCTATCCTGCAGGGCGCGGATTTCATCGAACCCGATCTGGTCATGACCAAAGACGGCGAGCTGATCGCTCGTCATGACAATGTGCTCGATCTGACCACCGATGTCGCCAGTCGTCCGGAATTCGCCGCGCGCAAGACCACCAAAACGGTCGATGGCGTCAGCATCACCGGCTGGTTCAGCGAAGACTTCACCCTGAAGGAGATAAAGCAATTGCACGCCATCGAGCGCATCCCGGACGTGCGGCCGGCCAATATGCGTTTCGATGGCCAGTTCGAAATCCCGACCTTGCAGGAAGTAATCGACCTCGTGAAAAGCATGCAGCACGCGCAGAATCGCCGCATCGGCATCTATCCCGAAACCAAGCATCCGACTTATTTCGATGGCCTCGGTCTGTCGATGGAGGAGCCGCTGGTGCGCATCCTGCGCGGCAACGGCCATAAAGGGGCGAGGGCCAGGGTTTTTATTCAGTCGTTCGAAATTTCCAACCTCAAGGATCTGCGGCAACTGACGAATCTGCCGCTCGTGCAGTTGTTCGGGTCCGCCACCGAAAAGCCGTATGACGTTGCAGCGGCCGGCGGCAGCCTGACTTACGCGCAAATGGCGACGGCCGCAGGCTTGCGCGACATCGCCGGGTATGCCGACGGCGTCGGTCCCGAAAAAGGCTACGTTATTCCGCGCGACGCCAACGGCAAGCTCGAATTGCGCAATCAAACGTCATTTGTCGCGGATGCCCATGCCGCCGGCCTCAAGGTGCATCCGTATACGTTCCGCGCCGAAAACCGCTTCCTGCCGCTGAATTTGCAGAACGGCAGCGAGCCGAACGCGTTCGGCGATGCGCAGGCCGAAATCGGCATGTTCCTCGAAGCCGGCATCGATGGCTTCTTTACCGATCATTCGAATATCGGCGTGTCGGCGCGTGACGCTTTTGTCGCTAAGCCCTGATGTCGAACGATCGCCTCGCGTCAAACGATCGCCTTCGTGTCAACGATCGATGAGCGCCCGTTGAAATGTCGAAACGGCTGGCGTAACATGGCCAGATAAATCAAATGGCTCAGGAAGGAACCGGAGGGAAGATCGAACTGACGAAGTGCTAACGTTAAGGAGTTCCGACATGCGTCACGAATCATCCGAGCAGTTGCCGCTGGTTCAAAAACTGCTGGAACGCAAGGAAGAGCTGGAGCAAGCGCTCAAGCGTTCTCCGGCGCGGCAAACACAGCAGAACGCGGCAAACGCGTCCAAGCCAGAAGAAGACGCCACGACCAGACACGCTCTCATGTCCGTATAAGTTTCCGGCTTCGAAATGAAAAGCCCCGCGCTGCGCGGGGCTTTTTTATTGCTCACTGCGATCAGACGCCGGCTTGCCGCTTCCAGGTCGCCGCGTGAAACGCAACGCGTTAAAATCCGTCAAACCGTTATGAAAAACTTGCTCGCCTCGCTGTTTGCGGTTTCGGCAGTGGCCGGCTCATTGACCGGATGCGCTGGCCGGCCTTTGTTTCAGCCGCCGCCGGTCGAAGCGATCGTGTTGCCCGAAGCGCCTTTGCCGGCCAGCATCGCTGTTTATATCCCGCCGGACATCGCGGACAAGTCGACCCACTTTTCTTATCGCTATCACACGCTCTGGTTTCCCGAGGGCAAGCTGATCGAGCGGACCGCATTGCGGGCGTTCTCGCAATATTTCGCCACCGTCGCGTTGCGGCAGCAAATGCCGCAAGCCGATCGGGCCGTGAAAATACGCGGCTATAGCGTGTTGAATCCGCTGATCGGAAACTATTACGTCGATGTGATCGCGGAATGCTTTACGTCCGAGGGTGAATTGCTCGAAGCGTTCAAGGCGAGCCATGTCGAGAATGCCGCTTATTTCGCTTACACGCCGATCTTCGAGTACACGTATCTGAAAGCTTTTCAAAAGCTCGGAAGCCAGCTTGCCGGCAGCGAGAAGTGCGCCGGCACATTGCGAAGCTCGGCAGCGCAATCCAACTAGCAGGTTGCTGAAAAAGGCCCAAAACTGCTCAGGCGAATAGCAACGATCGATCCATGCAATGTCATAGTACGCAGTGAATCTGTTTTACAGCGGGGGAAATGATGCGCGGTGAAGTCAACCCACAAGGCCATGTGTTCAGCTACTTCTCGCCGGACGAGCGGGTGCCGGTGGATCATCCGTTGCGCTCAATCAAGGCTACGCCGATGGCGCGCTGCAATCGATCCGGCCGCGGCTTGACGCGATGTACAGCGCGCTCGGGCGGCCGTCGATACCGCCCGAGCGGTTGCTTAAAGCCAGTCTCCTGATGGCGCTGTACTCGGTC